>DATIGZ010000566.1:0-4047 GCA_035481255.1 Sphingomonas sp.
GCTGACCCTCGCCGATGTCAACGCCGACAAGGCGAAGGCGCTCGCCGCCGAACTGGGCGCGGATGTCGTCGCGGCGGATGAAATCGCCACGGTCGAGGCCGAAATCTTCAGCCCCAACGCCCTCGGCGCGATCCTGACCGAGGAATCGATCGCCGCGCTAGAGACCAGGGTCGTGGCGGGCGGCGCCAACAACCAGCTCGCGACGCGCGCCGACGGCGACCGCATCCACGCCCGCGGCATCCTCTATGCCCCCGATTACGTGATCAACGCCGGCGGCATCATCAATGTCGGTCTGGAGTATCTCGGTCAGGGCAACCGCGCCGAGGTCGAGGCCCGCATCGCCCGAATCCCCGATCGCCTCAACGAAGTGTGGGACGAAAGCGCCCGCACCGGCGCCCCGGCGAGCGAGGTCGCGGACACGATCGCGAAGCGGCTGATCGGGCGGGGGTAATGGGAATGCAGCGGCCATAAGAGAACCGCTATTGCCAGCTCGTCCCTAGGCGATAACTTGATCTGGATTTAGGCCAGTACATTTCGACTTGAGGAAGCAATGTGGCGGAGGATGATAGGTTCTACTTCAAGACCGATCCTGAGGCGCTAGCGCGTCCTATCACGGTATTGGAAGCCCTTGAGTTGGCGAACCGTCAAATGGGCCTCTCAACAATCATCACTCATGCTTTGGTCGCGCATGCGAGCAACGATCGCGTGCAACTAACAGAAAAACTGGATGAGGTTATCCGCAGGCTGAATGATTTTCAAAGCCTGATGGGCCGCATCGCAACAACGAAAGAGCCCTCTGATGGCTGATACTCGTAATCAGCCTATTTGGGAGGAATTGTCTGCTCTACGCGCGAAAGTCCGGGAGTACGAGGCGACCGGATTGCAAGGAAGCGGTGGAGGGGGCACATCTGGCGGTATGGAAGAGCGTGTGCGCCGCCTTGAGGCCAGTGTTGATAGTTTGAAAGACCGCGTCGCGGATTTGCGCGTTGAGATTACTGGTCTGAAGGTGAAGGTAGAGCACCTGCCTACCAAGGGATTCATTGTTGCTTCGGCAATTACGACGATCGGCGGGATTAGCGCGCTTCTCGTGTTGCTACAGAAACTGGGAATCCTAACTTAGAGTTGCGCGAAAGAATCTGCGCTCGCGCCCTCATGAATTCTGAAGTGCCGTGGCGGAAGGGGTGGGATTCGAACCCACGGTGAGCTTGCACCCACGGCGGTTTTCAAGACCGCTGCCTTAAACCACTCGGCCACCCTTCCGCTGGGAAGCGCCTTTGGGCGTTCGCCGTGTTTTCTGCAAGAGGCCAGCGATTTCGTTGCGCTAAGGGGTTCATGCCCGCGAAACGCTGTGGCACAGATGCCGGATGCGGGATTTTCAGGGCCTTGTACGGCGTATCAGTGTGCTGGGGACGGTGGTTGCGGCGTGTACGCTCGCAAACGCCCCGGCGGTGGCTCAGGACGAGGCGGGGTTTCAGGCCTATATCAACGGCGCGCTGCGTCAGCAGGCGTTGCGCGAGGGCGTCAGTGCGCGGACTCTCGACGCGGTGCTGCCTTCGCTCACTTATAACGCTCGGGTGGTCGAGCTCGACCGCGACCAGCCCGGCGGCACCAATCCCAACGCGCCGATCCCTAACTTCGCGCCCTACAAGGCACGCCATGTCGATGCGGCGCGCATCAATCGCGGCCGCGCCACTTATCGTCGCCTGCGCCCGCAGCTCGCGCGCGTCGAGCGTGAGACCGGCGTCCCCGAATCGATCATGGTCGCGATCTTCGGACATGAGACCAATTACGGCAGCTATACCGGCGATTTCGATCTGCCACGCAGTCTCGCCACGCTTGCCTATGAGGGCCGCCGCCGCAGCCTGTTCGCGGGCGAGTTCATCGCGACGATGAAGATGGTCGATCGCGGCGTTCCGCGTGAGCGGCTGAAAGGCAGCTGGGCGGGCGCGTTCGGTTATCCGCAGTTCCTGCCCTCGGTCTATCTGCGCCTTGCCCGGGACGGCGACGGCGACGGTGTCGCGAACATCTGGTCGAACGAAGCGGATACGCTCGCCTCGATCGCCAATTATTTCGTCAACGCCGGCTGGCGCCCCGGCCAGCCTTGGGGCGTCGCAGTCAACGTTCCGTCGGGCTTCAACCGCAATACGGCGGTCAACCGTACCCGTTCGCCGCGCTGCGGCCGCGTGTTCGACCGGCATTCGGGCTGGAAGACGATGGCCGAATGGCGGGCGCTGGGGATCGTCCCGCAATCGGGAAGCTGGCCCGCCGACAATATTCAGGCGACGTTGCTCGAGCCCGACGGACCGGGACGGACCGCCTATTTGCTTACCGGCAATTACCGCGTGATCCTCGACTACAACTGCTCGAATTTCTATGCGCTGTCCGTGGGGTTGCTCGCCGATGAAGTCGCAAACTAGCCTCGTCCTGCTGCTGCTCGCCACGACGGGCGCCGGCGCGACGCAGAGACTGGAGGAACTGCCGCCCGCGAGCGCCGGGCAGGGCGCTCCGCCCTCCGTCGCCGCGCCGCAGGGATCGTCACAGCTTCGCCCTGGCGAAGCGCGCTTCGACCGGGTCGGGCGCGCAGCCTCGACTGAAGGAGAGGGGACGTTCGCGCTCAGCGGTGAACTGGCTCCGGGCAGCTTTGCCGAAGTCACCGCGCTCGACAGCGGCAAGACTATTCTGGTGCAGGTGCGCGGTGAAGGCAGCGGCTTGATTGCGCTGTCCACGGCCGCTGCGGCACAGCTCGGCGCTGCGAGCGGCGCGCCGGTCCGCGTCCGCCGCGTCACCGTCACGCCGCAGGATTCGGCGCTTCTCTCCGCCGGCCGGGCCGCGCCGATCCGCGCGGACGCGCCGCAGGCGTTGCTTGTCGGCTTGCGCCGGATGCTCGCCGAGCGGGCGCCGGTCGCGACCAGGCCCGCGCCGACGGGGGTGAAACCCATGCCGGCGCGAGTGGCCACGACACAACCGGCCAAGCTACCGCCGGCCAAACCGCAACCGGTCAGGGTCGAACCGGTCAAAGCTGCGCCAAAGCCGGCGCCCAAGGCTGCGCCAGCGACACGCGGCAATCTGATCGTTCAGGTCGCCGCCCTCTCTAACGCTCAGCGTGCCCGGGTCCTCGCCGATCAACTCGGCGGTTCGGTGCGCAGCGCGGGCAACATCCACCGCGTGCAACTCGGCCCGTTCGCCGATAAGGCCGCCGCCGAACGTGCGCGTGCGGATGCCGCCAAACGCGGCTATGGCGATGCGCGCATCCTTTCCACTCCCTGACCTCAAACCTCCGGACCCCGACAGCCCCATGAAGAAGTTCCTGCTTTCCGCCGCCGCTCTCGCCACGCTGGCCGCGCCGACCGCCGCCCAGAATGCCGGCGTGCAGACTCCGCCGTTCGAGACTGTGGCGCCGGTGGCGTTCATGGAGGACCTGTCATCGGGTGCGGTGCTCTACGCCAAGGACGCCGACCGGCGCATGCCGCCCGCGTCGATGGCGAAGATGATGACCGCCTATGTCGCGTTCGATCTCATCAAGCAGGGCAAGCTCAAGCTTGACCAGATGGTCGATGTCCGGCCGGAGACGTGGCGGAAATGGCACGGTCCTACAGCAGGTTCGACCATGTTCTTGTCACCGGGTCAGAAGGTCAGCGTCGAAAATTTGCTCAACGGCATTGTCGTCGTTTCGGGCAATGACGCCTGCGTCGTGCTGGCTGAGGCGGTTGCCGGGACCGAAGAGGCGTTCGTCAATTTGATGAACCAGAAGGCGAAGGAACTCGGCCTGTCGAACAGCCGTTTCGGCACCTCGAACGGCTGGCCGGACGAGGGGCGCACCTATGTCACGGCGCGCGACCTTGCCCATCTCGCCAAGGCGACGATCTCGAACCATCCGGATCTCTACAAACGCTTCTATTCGCGTGAGAGCTTCACTTTCGGCACCACCATGGGCGGCGCGCCGATCACTCAGGCGAACCGCGATCCGCTGCTCGGCCGCGTCAAGGGCGCCGATGGTCTCAAGACCGGTCATACCGATGAGGCGGGTTATGGTTTCACCGGCTCGGC
>DATIGZ010000567.1:0-1740 GCA_035481255.1 Sphingomonas sp.
CACGGACATCGACGAACGCCGGCACCAGGCCGTGGCGCACGATCGGCGCGACGGTGGTGGCGAAGGTCAGCGCGGGCGTGATTACCTCGCTGCCGGGCGGGAGGCGAAGCAGCTCGATCGCGAGATAGTTCGCCGACGAGCCCGAGTTCACCATGATCCCATGCCGCTTCGCGAAGAGCGCGGCGACGCGCGCTTCCATCGCGCGCACATGCGTGCCCATCTGCGTGGAGGTGCGCAACACGTTGACGACGGCTGCGATCTCTTCCTCGCCGTGGACGCTCTGGCCATAATTCACGCGCATGCCGCAGCCACTCCGAATACCGGATCGAATGAGGGTCCGGCTGGTTGCAGGGGACGAACGCCGCGCACGTAGCGATCGATCTGACGTTCGCTGAGCAGGCGCAGCCGGTGGTTGCCGTCTAGCGCCGCTTTGTACCATTCGACGGTCAGCGCGACCGCTTCGCCGAGCGCGAGGCGCGGGCGCCAGCCGAGCGCCGAACGTGCCTTGGCGCTGTCGAGATGAAGTACATGGGCTTCGGGCGGGGCGTTGTTCGCTTCGCCGAACATGAATTTCGGGCTTCTCTGGCCCCAGGCGCTCTCCAGCAACGCCGCGAGTGCCGCGACATCGACGGCCGCTTCCGGGTCGGGTCCGAAATTCCACGCGCCTTCGAGGCTGCGGTCACCTTCGACCAGACCTGCGGCGAGCATCAGATAGCCCGCGAGCGGTTCGAGCACATGCTGCCATGGCCGCACGCTTGCCGGATTGCGGATGTGCGCCGGCTTGCCCGCCTCGACCGCGCGGACGATGTCCGGAACCAGCCGGTCGGTTGCCCAGTCGCCGCCGCCGAACACATTGCCCGCGCGCACGGTAGTCAGGATCGGGCTGCCGGGTTCGCGGAAGAACGAGCGGCGATATGCCTCGACCACCAGCTCGGCGCAGGCTTTCGACATGCTGTACGGGTCGCTCCCGCCAAGCCGGTCGGTCTCGCGATAGCCCCATGGCCAGCCGCGATTCTCGTAGCATTTGTCGCTGGTCACGACGATCGCGCCCTTTAGCGACGGGAAGCGGCGAGCGGCCTCCAGTACCACCGCGGTTCCGACGACGTTGGTGTGCAGCGTTTCGACCGGCGTGGCATATGACGGTCGGACCAGCGCCTGTGCCGCCATATGAATGACGAGATGCGGGTCGCAGTCCTCGACCGCGCGGAGAAACGCCGTCTCGTCGCGGATGTCGCACACGCGATGATCGACCAGCTCTGCAACGCCAACGGCTTCGAAGAAGCTGGGTTCGCGATCGCGAGGGAGCAGTGCGACCGCTGTCGTGTCGGCGCCCAGCCGCCGTAGCCACAACGCCAGCCAACCGCCCTTGAATCCGGTGTGACCGGTCAAGAGTATTCGGCGGCCAGCCAGCGCGCGGCTCAACCGGTCTTCGTCGAACCGCGCATCACGCATGTGCATGCGCTCCTGTCGGCGGTACGGCGAGCTGCCATGGGACAGGGGGGCTTTCCGCCCATGGAGGCGAACCGGCTACACAAAGTTGATTGAGATGGTCCCGGTCGCGGATCGTATCCATCGGGTGCCAGAATCCGGTATGTTTGTAGGCGAAGAGTTCGCCGTCCTGAGCGAGGCGGCTCAGCGGCGCCTGCTCGAGCGGCTCTTCGTCGCCGCTCAGATAATCGAGGACGCCCGGCTCGAACACGAAGAACCCGCCGTTGATCCAGGTCTCGTGCTTGCGCACCT
>DATIGZ010000568.1:0-3651 GCA_035481255.1 Sphingomonas sp.
CTGCGGGCGGACGAGCCGGTCATAGTTGGTCTGCCGCACGTCGAGGATGTTCTCGAGGTTGATGAACACCCGCGCCTTGCCCACCGCGGCTTCGGCCAGCAGACCCAGTTCGAAATAGGGCTTGCCGGTCAGGCGCCAGGGATTGTCCTCCAGATCCTGCTTGCCAGTGTAATAGAGCTCGAGGCCGACGCGGCCCTTGTCGTGATCCTCCCACATCGCGACCATGCCCGCGGTGTGGCGCGGGGTCAGCGGCACGGCACGCCGCCCTGCGCCGGCCGGATCGGGCTCGCTCGCGTCGACATAGACATAGCTGCCCGTCACCACGAACTGGTCCCAGCGATAGCGCAACAGCGCCTCGGCCCCGCGGATGCGCGTCTGGCCGGTCAGGTTCACCAGCCGCACACGATCCGGCGCGATCACGTCGAGCCGGGTGGCATCGTCCATGTTCGAGCCGAACAAGGTGAGGTTCGCCTCAACGCCGCCCCGCGCATAGCCGATGTCGAGCGCGGCGGTGGTCGCCGTCTCGGCCTCGAGCGCGCCCAGCGGCTCGAGCCGCGACAGCCCGGCGGCCTCGACCTCCTCGACGAACGGAGTCGGCGCGTAAAAGCCGCGCCCGCCCGAGACACGCACCGTCCACGGGCCGGGCTTGTAGAGCAGCGACAAGCGCGGGCTGAACTTCGTGCCGAATTCATTGTGGAAATCGATCCGCGCGCTGCCCGCCAGCGTCAGCAGGGACGTCACGTCCTGCTCCACCTGCGCGAAGATGCCCGGCACGCGATAGGTGTAGTCGAACGCCGGGAAGGTCTTCGAACGGAAGCTGTCGAGTTGATACGCGACACCAGCCACCCAGTTGGTGCCTCCCGCCTTCCCCGACAGCGAGGCTTCGGTGAAGAGCGTGCCGTGGCGGTCATCCTCGGTCACGTCGCCGAAGCGGTGGAGATGTCCCTGCGTCATGCCCGAGGCGCGGAAATGCGCGGTGACGTCGCCGCCGAGGGGAAGTTTGGCGACCAGTCCGGCGTCGAGCCGGTCGGTCTCCTGATCCTGACGGAAGGGCCGGCCGTCGGGCGTAACGCGACCGGGCAAGGTGCCGCCGCTCCGCTGCTCGCCCATCGCCCCGGCGGTGAGGAACAGGCTGGCGCCCGCCGCATCCTCCCAGAACAGGCGTGGACGGATCGTCCAGCGATCGAACCCCGGCATGTCGATCCAGCCGTCGCCGTCGAGATCGCGGCGGCGCTGGCGGTGATAGCCGCCGGTGATCGAGGCCCCGAGACCGGTGCCGATCGGCGCCGCGCCATAGGCGGTGACGTCCTGCCCGTCGCGGCTGGTGGCGTTGAGCAGCAACTCGCCCTGCGCCTCCTTCCCCGGCCGGCGCGAAACGAGGTTGATGACCCCGCCCAGCGCCGAGGGACCGTAGAGCGCCGAGGCCGAGCCCTTGATCACCTCCACCTGTCCCAGATCGGTGGGCGGAATCTGCAACAGCCCGAGCGAGGAGGCCTGTCCGCCATAGAGCGGCAGCCCGTCGGCGAGAAGCTGGGTGAACCGACCGTCCATCCCCTGAACGCGGATATTGGCGGCGCCCATCGCGGGCGCGGTGACCTGCACGCGGAGGCCGCCGGTCTCGCTGAGGATCATCGCGACGTTGCCGGGACGCATGAGGATCTTCTCCTCGATCTCCTCGCGTCCGATCACCTCGACGCGGACCGGTTCGTCCTGCACCCGGCGGTTGGAGCGGGTGGCCTGGACGACGATCTCCTCGTCCTCGTCGCTTTCCGCGGCGGTTTCGGGCGCGGGCGGTGCCGCTGCGGTCTGGGCGAGCGCGGGATGGACGGCAAGCATCGAAGCCCCCGCGAGGAGGGCGAATAGGGTGATACGCTTCATGTGAAAGTCTTCCTGAACTGAACGAATGTCGGCGCGGCCATGGCGGCTGCGCGGCGGCATCGGTTCAGGCGGAAGGCGGTTCGAGCGGGGGCGCCTGCGCGCGCGAGCGCAGAGGGGCGTTCAGGCCCGCGAAGAACAGCGAGGCCAGCTCGAAACGCTGGGCATCGCTCGGACGCGCGCGCGGATCGGGCGCGACATGGCAATGATGGTGACCGCCTTGCGCCGCCTCTCTGCGATCATCGCAATCGGAATCGGCATGGTCATGGGCGGCGCTTACCGCCTGCTCGACCTGCACGGCGCCATGCGCCTGCGCCGGTTCCGCGACATTCGCGTAGCACCAGAACACAGCGACGATCAGGAAAAGACGCGCCAGCAAGGCCATGGCGCGCCCATATCGCACCCGCCGCGCTTCGCCTAGACCCCTGGCTACCCGCCCGCCGTCCCGGCGCAACCGGGTCGGCGGGCGAGGTATCGGATAACTACCCCCGCGCCTTGACCTCGGCACGGAAGCGATGAAGCAGCGGCTCAGTATAGCCACTGGGCTGACTCACTCCCTCGAACACCAGCGCGCGCGCCGCCTGATAGGCGAGGCTGGTGGCTTCGTTCCCGGCCATCGGGCGATAGAGCGGGTCGCCGGCGTTCTGCGCGTCGACCTTGGCCGCCATGCGCGCAAAGGCGGCGTCGATATCGCCCGCGGTCGCGATGCCGTGCAGCAGCCAGTTGGCCATGTGCTGCGAGCTGATCCGCAGCGTCGCGCGGTCCTCCATCAGGCCGATATCGTGGATATCGGGCACCTTGGAGCAGCCGACGCCCTGATCGATCCAGCGCACGACGTAGCCGAGGATGCCCTGGGCATTGTTGTCGAGCTCCCGCGAGACCTCTTCCGGGGTCCAGTTGCGGCCCTGCGCGACCGGGATCGCCAGCAGAGGCTTGAGCCCCGGGATCGCCTCACCGGCGATCTCCTTCTGCCGGGCGAAGACATCGACCTTGTGATAGTGCATCGCATGGAGCGTCGCGGCGGTTGGCGACGGCACCCACGCGGTGTTGGCGCCGCTTTGCGGATGGCCGATCTTCTGCTCCAGCATCTCGGCCATGCGATCGGGCGCGGCCCACATGCCCTTGCCGATCTGCGCCTTGCCCGAAAGGCCGTGCTTGAGGCCGATACGGACGTTGCGGTCCTCATAGGCCTTGATCCAGCTCGACGCCTTCATCTCCGCCTTGGGGATCATCGGCCCGGCGCGCATCGAGGTATGGATCTCGTCGCCGGTACGGTCGAGGAAACCGGTATTGATGAAGGCGATGCGCCCCTTCACCGCATGGATGCAGGCAGCGAGGTTGGCTGAGGTGCGCCGTTCCTCATCCATCACGCCGACCTTGATCGTGTGACGGTCGAGCCCGAGCAGATCCTCCACGGCGTCGAACAACGCGTTGGTGAACGCAGCCTCTTCAGGTCCGTGCATCTTGGGTTTGACGATATAGACGCTGCCGGTGCGGCTGTTGCGATGCGTTCCCAGCCCCTTGAGGTCATGGAGCGCGATCGTGCTGGTGACGATCGCGTCGAGGATGCCCTCGGGCGCTTCCTGACCCTCGATCAACACCGCCGGGCTGGTCATCAGATGACCGACATTGCGCACGAACAGCAGCGACCGGCCCGGAAGGGTGAGGTCGCTGGAGAAGGGGCGCTGATAGACGCGATCCGCCGACAACCGCCGGGTCATCGGCTTGCCGCCCTTGTCGAACGTCTCGGTCAGGTCGCCGCGCATCAGGCCGAGC
>DATIGZ010000569.1:0-4810 GCA_035481255.1 Sphingomonas sp.
CATCCGCTACAGCCGCGACGACAAGCGCACCAGCTACACCGCGTCGGTGCAGAATGGCCGGTCGATCCTCGGCGGGTTCATCGGCGCGCTGAGCCAGAGCGAGCCGACGCGCACCGCGCTGCTCAACGCGCTGGCGGTGCCGGGTGCGGCCAACATCCCGCAATCGGCGCTCTATCCGTTGCCGCTGTTCGGCCTCGGCCTTCAGCCGACCACCGGCAATGGCGATCTGTTCACGCAGAGCAATGACAGTGGCGGCTTCACCTGGCGTGTCACCGCGCGCTACGAGCTGAACCCGCGGGCGAGCTTCTATGCCAACTATGCCCGCGGTCGCCGGCCCGAAGTGCTCGGCGTCTCTCCGCCCGCCGCACCCGGTGGCACGGCGCGCTTCAACCTGCTGCCCGCCGAAACGGTCGACAGCTTCGAGATCGGCCTCAAGACCGAGCTGGCAGACCGCACCCTGTTCCTCGACGGGGCGCTTTTCTATTACGACTACAGCAACTTCCAGACCACCGAGCAGGTCGGTACCACCTTTGTCACCGTCAATGCGGGTAAGGCGCAGAGCTACGGGTTCGAGGGCCAGATGCGCTGGAACCCGGCGGACTGGGTCAATCTGTTCGCGACCTACGCCTGGAACCACAGCCGCTTCAAATCGGGCGCACGCGACGGCAACCGCTTCCGCCTCTCGCCCGATCACAGCGCGTCGGCGGGCGTGACGCTGCGTGGCGACGTCGGGCCGGTCGCGGTCGACTTCACGCCGGACGTGACCTGGCAGTCGAGCGTATTCTTCGACGACGATAATGATCTGGCCCGGCTTCAGACCGGCAACCTGATCCCTGACACGGTGCAAGACGAGACTCAGGGCGGCTACGCCGTCGTCAACGCGCGGCTGGGTATCGAGACCGCCAATGGCCGCTGGCGGATCGAGGGTTTCGTGACCAATTTGTTCGACCGCGAATATATCAAGGATGCCGGCAACACCGGTGACGGTCTCGGCCTGCCCACCTTCATCGCGGGTGAGCCGCGCATGTGGGGTGCGGCGCTGACGCTGCGGCTCGGGGGGAAGTAGGCGGGATAGGCCACCCCAAAATACCCCCTCCGTCACCCGGCCTTGTGCCGGGGTCCACTCAGTCTCACGGATGGACTTCTGACCTCGTCCCCGAGACTCGCCGCCCGGCCGACCCCGGCACAAGGCCGGGGTGACGGCTGGGAAGAGCTCGGGAAGACCGGCGTTTCCAGCCGCCAGTATGTCCTAGCCCGCCGCCATCCGCCGTGCGTCTTCCTCCACCAGCCGTTCGAGAGTGGTGAGCGGAACCGCGCCGCGGCGGATCACTTCGTGGAAGCGCTTGAGGTCGAACTTCGCGCCGGCGATCTCCTGCGCCTTCTTGCGCGCGCGGACCCAGCTGGTGTGGCCGATCTTGTAGCTGCACGCCTGACCCGGCTGGGTGCAGTAGCGTTCGATTTCGCGCTGCGAACGCGGGCGGGCGAAGCCGACGGTGTTGACCATATAGTCGGTCGCCTGCTCGCGGCTCCACTTCTTGGCGTGGATGCCGGTGTCGATCACCAGCCGCGCGGCGCGGAACAGGAAGGACTGGAGATAGCCCGCCCGCTCGAGGTCGCTGGCATAGGCACCCAGTTCGTCGGCAACCTGCTCGGCATAGAGCGCCCAGCCTTCGCTATAGGCGCCGAAGAAGCTGAACTTGCGGATCATCGGACCCTCGGCGCCCTGTGAGGTGCTGATCTGGAGGTGATGGCCCGGCAGCCCCTCATGATAGGTCAGCGAGGGCAGGGTGTATTTGGGCCAGTCGCCGACGCTCTTGAGGTTGATGAAGTAGATCGCCGGACGCGACCCGTCGAGCGCGGCGCGGTTGTAGTAGCCGTTCGATGCGCCGTCCTGGATCTCGACCGGCACCGCGCGGATCTCAAGCGGCGCCCGGGTCGGATCGATGAACATCTTCGGCAGCAGCTTGGCCACCTTTTCATTGTCGGCATTGAGCGACTTGATCAGCTCAATCCGGCCCGCGGCGGTGTCGGGCCAAAGCTGGTCGGGGCGCTGGTTGAGCGCGGTTAGCCGCTCGCCGACGCTGCCTTTGGTCAGGCCTTGGGCCTTCAGGATCTTGTCGAGCTCGGCGCTGATCTGCGCGACTTCCTCCAGACCGATCTTGTGGACCTCGTCCGGGGTGAAGTTGGTGGTGGTCGATTGCGCGAGCGCGGCGGCGTAGATGCCGTCGCCCTGCGGCACGTCCCATACGCCGGCGGTGGTGCGCGCGCTGGTCCGCTGCTGCCTGATCAGTGCGATCTGGCGGTCGAGCGCGGGATAGACCGACCCCTCGATGATCTTCGCCGCGCGCGTACCCCAGTCGCCCGCAATGCCCTTGGCCGCGGTGCGCTGGACCAGCGATTTGGCGATCGTGTTGTCGGCCGGTGCGGGTGCACGCAGCTTGGCCATCTGGTCGATGGTCAGATCGAGCGAGAAATCGGGCGCGACCACACCGCGCTTGCCGAGATCGGCCTGCTCCTGCGTGTTATAGTCGAGTGCCTGTCCCATCTGCTCCAGCCGTGACAGCAGCGCCTCGGCATCGTCCGCGGTGTTGATCGTGTGCGCGGTGTTGAGGAAATCGGGCATCGAGAAATAGATGCCGCCCTGCTGGAAGATCGCGAACGGGCGCATCACCGCGTCGAGATCGAATCGCTCGCGCGGGACCAGCTGGGTCTTGAGCGAATAGGCGACAATCTCGCGATCGAGCTTCGAAGCTTCGGAAAGGGTTGCGGGATCGACTGCCTCGATCCGGGCGAGCGCGTCCCTGGTCTCGGCTTGCGCCTTGGCCTTGGCAGCGGGCGAACGGTCCGTCAGCTGGCGCTTGAGCGCGGCGCCCGGGCCCTTGTCGAAGCCGATCGAGGTGGCGAGCTCGGGCGAGCGCTGGATGGTCTTGCGCAGAACATCGTCGAAAATTGCGTTGAGCGCGGCGTCGCCGGGGCCGGCGGCGGGCTTCGCGGCCGCTTGAAGCGCGCGGGCGGCGGCGGGCGAGGCGGCGAACGCGGCGGTTGCTGTGCCGGTGGCAAGGAAGGTGCGACGGTCCACGGAAGATCCTTTGGCTGGTGTGCTGCCAGCCTAGCGCACCCGGGCAGGTGCGCAAGAATCTTTCAGGCGCGTTCCGCCGAACTCACCGCGTCCGCGGCGCGCAGGGCGCCGATCAGCTTCATCAGATGCGCCGCGTCGCGAACCTCAAGGTCGATCATGTTGGTGTGGAAGGTGGTGTCGCGCGTGTCGAAGCGGATGTTGAGAATGTTCGCCTTGTGCTGTCCCAGCAGGGTCGCGACCGCGCCGAGCGCCCCCGGCTCGTTTTTCACCGTGACCGCGATGCGCGCCGTGCCGCCCTCGGCCTTGTCGCCCCAGCCGATGTCGATCCAGTCCTTGTCCTCGACCTTGTCGAGCTTGGGGCAGCTGATCTGGTGCACTTCGATTGGCTCGTCCGGCTGGCGCACGCCGACGATGCGGTCGCCCGGGATCGGATGGCAGCAGGCGGCGAGAGTGAAGGCGACTCCCGGGGTGAGGCCCTTGATCGAGATCGGCTCGCGCGCGGCGGGGAGGGGGGCGAGGTCGCCCTCGGTCGATCCCGGCATCAGCGCTTCCATCACCTGCACGTCGGACAGCTTGCGCCGTGCGATCGCCTCCATCAGCGCATCGGCATCCTCGAGCTTGAGCCGGGTGAGCGCGGCGCCCAGCGCCTCCTCGCCGATCGGCACGGGCAGGCGGCGGACGATGTCGTCATAAAGCTTGCGGCCGAGCGCGATGGTCTCGTCCAGTTCCTTGTGCCGCAAATGCCGCCGGATCGCCGCGCGCGCCTTGCCGGTGATCGCGAAGTTCAGCCAGTTATCCTGCGGCCGCTGCGCCTTCGAACGCAGGATGGCGACCTGATCGCCCTGCTGGATTTCGGTGCGCAAGGGGACGACCTGACCGTTGATCTTGGCCCCAACCGCCTGATCGCCCAGATCGGTATGGACCGCATAGGCGAAGTCGATCGGGGTCGCGCCCTTGGGCAGCTGGATCAGCTCGCCCTTGGGCGTGAAGGCGAAGATCCGGTCCTGATACATCGCCATCCGGGTGTGCTCGAGCAGCTCTTCGGGGCTTTCGGCGGTCTCTAGAATCTCGACCAGATCCTGAATCCAGCGGACCTGCGTATCGGGGCGCACGCCCGATTGTTTGTACGCCCAGTGTGCCGCCAGGCCATGTTCGGCCTGTGCGTGCATTTCCTGCGTACGAATCTGGATTTCGACGCGGGTATCGCCGGCGTGCATCACCGTGGTGTGCAGCGAGCGATAGCCGTTGCGCTTGGGGGTCGAGATATAATCCTTGAACCGGCCCGGCACGAACGGCCAGCGGCGGTGGATGATTCCCAATGCGCGGTAGCATTCCTCCTCGGTGCCCACCGTGGCGCGGAACGCCATGATGTCCGAAAGCTGTTCGAAGCTGACGTGGCGCTCCGACATCTTCTTCCAGATCGAATAAGGGTGCTTCTCGCGCCCCGTCACCTCGGCATCGACCCCGCCCCGCGAGAGCAGCAGCTTGAAGCCCGATCCGATCTTGGCGATGCGGTCCTCGCCCTCGACCTTCAGCGCCTCGAGCCGCTTCGTGATCGATTCATAGGCTTCGGGCTCGAGTTCGCGAAAGGCGAGCGTCTGCATCTCGGTCATGAATTCGTACATGCCGATGCGCTCGGCGAGCGGAGCGTAAATATCCATCGTCTCGCGCGCGATGCGGCGGCGTTTCTCCGGCTTCGGGATATGATGGAGCGTGCGCATGTTGTGCAGC
>DATIGZ010000570.1:0-5275 GCA_035481255.1 Sphingomonas sp.
CGATCGCCAACGCCAAGTCGCTGATGGTCGCGATCACCGGCGCCGAGAAGCGCAAGGTACTCGAAGCCGCGATCAAGCAGGGCGCATCCAGCGCCTATCCCATCGGCCGCGTGCTCGCCGAGACCGAACTGCCGGTCGACGTGCACTGGCTGGAGTAGAACCATCGTGACGAACCTCCTCCCCGAAGTCGCTGCGGTCACCGATCGCATCATCACCCGGTCGAAGAAGCGCCGCGACGCCTATCGCGCGCTGATGATCGCGCAGCGTGAGGCCGGCAGCAGCAGCCGCGGACGGCTGGGCTGCGCCAACCTCGCCCATGCCTATGCCGGCACCGACGAGCAGCGCGACGTGATGAAGCCGGCGAACCGGATGAACATTGGCATCGTCACCGCGTACAACGACATGCTCTCCGCCCACGCGCCCTATTACCGCTACCCCGAGCAGATGAAGATCTGGGCGCTCGAGGCCGGCGCCACCGCGCAGGTCGCGGGCGGCGTGCCCGCGATGTGCGACGGCGTGACTCAGGGCTATGCCGGGATGGAGCTGTCGCTGTTCAGCCGCGACACCATCGCGCTGTCCACCGCGGTGGCGCTGAGCCACAACACGTTCGAGGGCGCGGCGCTGCTTGGCATCTGCGACAAGATCGTGCCCGGCCTGCTGATGGGCGCGCTGCGCTTCGGTCATCTGCCGATGGTGCTGATCCCCGGCGGCGCGATGCCGACCGGCATCGCCAACAAGGAGAAGGCGCGCGTCCGCGAGCTCTATGCCGAGGGCAAGGCGAGTCGCGAGGAGCTGCTCGAATCCGAGATCGCCGCTTATCACGGCAAGGGTACCTGCACCTTCTACGGCACCGCCAACTCCAACCAGATGATGGTCGAGGCGATGGGTCTGCATATGCCGGGCGCCGCCTTCATCCATCCGGGCACCAAGTTGCGTCAGGAGCTGACCAAAGCGGCGGTCCAGCGGCTCCCCGAGATCGGCTGGGAGGGCAATGACTATCGCCCGATCGGCGAGATCGTGGACGAGCGCGCGATCGTCAACGCGGCGGTGGTGCTGCTCGCCACCGGCGGATCGACCAACCATCTGATCCACCTGCCCGCGATCGCACGCTGCGCTGGCGTGCTGATCGACTGGGAGGATTTCGATCGCCTGTCGCGCGTCGTGCCGCTGCTCGCCCGCGTCTATCCCAACGGATCGGCGGACGTGAACGGGTTCGAGGACGCCGGCGGCCCGACCTTCGTGATCCGCGAGCTGATCAAGGGCGGCGTGATGCACGGCGACACACTGACGGTCGCGGGCGACAGCCTGGCCGATTATGTCAAGCGCCCGGTGCTGGAGGACGACAAGCTCGTCTGGAAGGAGCATGGCGAGAAGAGCGGCGACGACAGCATCGTCCGCACGATCGACGCGCCCTTCTCCGACGAGGGCGGGTTCCGCATCCTGTCGGGCAATCTCGGCCGCGCCTGCATCAAGGTCAGCGCTGTCGAGCGTGACCGCTGGACGATCGAGGCGCCGTGCCGCGTGTTCAGCACGCAGCAGGAAGTGCAGGACGCGTTCAAGGCGGGCGAGCTCGACCGCGACGTCGTCGTCGTCGTCCGCTTCCAGGGACCGCGCGCCAACGGCATGCCCGAGCTGCACAAGCTCACCCCGCCGCTGGGCGTGCTCCAGAACAAGGGCCACCGCGTCGCTCTGGTCACCGATGGCCGCATGTCGGGCGCGTCGGGCAAGGTGCCCGCGGCGATCCATTTGTCGCCCGAGGCGATCGGCGGCGGCCCGATCGGCAAGCTGCGCGACGGCGATGTCGTCCGCCTCTGTGCCGAGGAAGGCATCCTCAACGCGCTGGTCGACGCGGCAGAGTGGGACGCGCGCGAACTGGCAGCCGCTCCGCCGCCCGAGCTGGGCACCGGGCGCGAGCTGTTCGCGATGATGCGCGCCGGCGCGAGCGAGGCCGAAGCGGGCGGTTCGGCGATGCTCGCCGCTGCCGAACTGTAAGAAAAGAGCGAGGGAACACATGGAAGTCGTCGCGGTCGATATCGGCGGAACGCATGCGCGCTTCGCCATCGCCGAAGTCGAAGGGGGCCGCGTCGTCTCGATCGGTGAACCGGTTACACAAAAGACCGCCGAGCACGGCAGCTTCCAGCTTGCCTGGCAGGCGTCGGCCCGTGCGCTCGGGCGTGAGATGCCGCGCGCCGCGGCGATCGCCATCGCTTCCCCTATCAATGACGAGCTGATCAAGCTCACCAACAATCCGTGGATCATCCGCCCGCCGCTGATCAAGGAACGGCTAGAGGTCGACAGCTACTCGCTGATCAACGATTTCGGCGCGGTCGGCCATGCCGTGGCGCAGCTGCCGTCCGAGCATTTCCTGCATATCTGCGGTCCCGACGCGCCGTTCGCGGAGAAGGGCTCGATCACCGTCTGCGGCCCCGGCACGGGCCTTGGCGTCGCGCAGGTCTTCCGCACCGGCCCGCTCAGCTATCACGTCATCTCGACCGAGGGCGGGCATATGGACTTCGCGCCGCTCGACGGGATCGAGGACGCGATCGTCAAGCGGTTGCGCTCGACCTACACCCGCGTCTCCGCCGAGCGGATTGTCGCCGGCCCCGGCATCGTCCCGATCTATGAGACGCTCGCCGAGATCGAGGGCAAGCGGACCCATCGCCTCAACGACAAGGAAATCTGGACCCTCGCCTTCGAGGGGAAGGACAGCCTCGCCGTCGCCGCGCTCGACCGCTTCTGCCTCAGCCTTGGCGCCGTCGCGGGCGACCTCGCTCTCGCCCATGGCCCGACCGGCGTGGTCATCGCAGGCGGCCTGGGCCTCAAGCTCAAGGATCATCTCGTCAATTCGGGCTTCGGCCAGCGCTTCATCGCCAAAGGGCGGTTCCAGGCGCTGATGTCATCGATCCCCGTCAAGCTCATCACCCACCCCCAGCCCGGCCTCTACGGCGCCGCGGCCGCTTACGCGCAGGAGCATACCCAGTGAGCATCGAAACCATCATGCGCACCAGCGCGGTCATCCCCGTTCTGGTGATCGAGGACGCCGCCACCGCGAAGCCGCTGGCCGAGGCGCTGGTCGCGGGCGGCCTCAAGGTGCTTGAAGTGACGATGCGCACCGCCGCCGCGCTCGACGCGATCCGCGAGATGAAGAAGGTCGAGGGCGCGATCGTCGGCGCGGGCACGGTGGTGAACACCGATCAGTTCGCGCAAGTGATGGACGCCGGTGCCGAGTTCATCGTCTCGCCCGGGCTAACCGAACGTCTGGGACAGGTGATCGTCCAGAGCGGCGTCCCTTTCCTGCCCGGCGTGGCCAATGCCGGCGACATCATGCGCGGTTACGATCTTGGTCTGCGCCATTTCAAATTCTTCCCGGCGGAAACCTCGGGCGGCCTCAAGGCGCTGAAGGCGCTGGCGGCGCCCTTCTACGAGGCGAAGTTCTGCCCCACCGGCGGCATCAGTCCCGCGACCGCGCCCGACTGGCTCGGCTTCGATCCGGTGCTGTGCGTCGGCGGCAGCTGGGTGACGCCCAAGGGCGCGAGCTATGCCGAAGTCGAAGCGCTCGCCCGCGACGCCGCGGGTCTCGCACGCTAATTCCCGGTCAGTCCGCGCGCGGCGAGCCAGCTCGCCAGCACGGCGATATATTCAGCTGAATCGGCACGCTCGGTCCCGTCATTCTTGGGATCGAGCGTGACCTTCTGATCCGCGGACATGTGCATCGAATGGTCCGCGCCCGCGACGACATGCACCTGCATCCTCGGCATCCTCGCCGCGATCGCTTTCAGCCGTTCCATGGAATCCGCGACCGGCACGACCGCATCGTCGGCACCGAACAGCACCAGCATCGGCACCTTGACCGCTAAGAGGTTGCGCAGCGGATCATTCCCAATCTCCCTGCGCCATCCCGACACAGCGCGATCGCGCACCGTCTCGCCCATATAGGTGTACTTGAACCACGGGCGGGTCTTCGCGACATCGATCCGCTGCTGCGCGGCCTCTCTGCTCCCGGTACCGCGCATATAGGCGTCGACCGCCTTGCGCGCCGCGGTCATCTCGTCGATTTCCGCCTGCGAATGGCCGTTCGCGCGCAGATGGTTGGTCGAGGAGAACAACATCTGCACGTCGGCGGTGACGACCGGCGCCGACACCGCGATCACGAAGGCGATGTCCGCGCTGCGCGACGCGGCGAGCGGCGAGATCCACCCGCCCTGACTGAGCCCCCATATCCCGATCCGCCGCCGGTCGATACGCGGGTCGGTCTTCAGGTTCTTGACCGCCGCGATCGCGTCATCGGCCAGCACGGTGTAGTCGCCCCCGGCGGTCTTCGTCCCCGACTGGCCCGAACCGCGCCGGTCATAGGTGAAGACCGCGATCCCCAGCGCCGGCAGCATCACCTTGAGATGTTCGTAGAGCGACGCATCCTGCAGCGGCGAGGAGGCGCTGTGAGTCACCACGACCGCCGCTACCGGACTACGACCGCGCGGAAGGTGGAGCGTTCCGGAAAGCTCCGCGTCACCGCTCCGAAAGCGGCGCGCCTCGCTGACGACCTCCACCGTGGCAGGGGCGGTCCATGGCAGCTTCCGCTGCGCCGCAGCCGGCTGAAAAGCGCCGAGGGTCAATGCGAGTACGCAGAAAGCAGTCAGGCGCATCGATGGTCTTTCAAACGAGGGTCAACCGGGACACGGACCCGCCGCCCCTACCCCGTAACCGCGCGCTACATCTCCCCGCGCGACCGGCGCAGCGCATACCATTTCTGGACGTTGGCGTTGTGCTGCTCGAGCGTGTCGGCGAAGATATGCCCGCCGGTGCCGTCGGCGACGAAGTAGAGCGCGTTGGTCTCGGCCGGATCGAGCACCGCGTCGATGCTCGCACGGCCCGGATTGGCGATCGGCCCCACCGGCAATCCCGCGCTGGCATAGGTATTGTAGCCGTTCTTGTCCTGCAGTTCGGAGCGCAGGATGCGGCGGCCCAGCGGCTTGCCCTTGGTGACCGGGTAGATCACCGTCGGATCGGCCTGAAGCGGCATCCCTCGCTTGAGGCGGTTGGAATAGACCCCCGCGACCATCCGCCGCTCCTCGGCCTTGCCCGTCTCCTTCTCGACGATCGAGGCAAGGATCAGTGCCTGCTCGGGCGTGCTCACCGCGATCCCCGGCTTCCGCTTCGCCCAGGCCTGCGCGAGGTACTTCTTCATCGCCGCCTGCATCCGGTCGAGCACGACCTGCCGGCTGTCGCCCCGGTTATAGGCGTAGCTGTCGGGGAGGATGCTGCCCTCTTCAGGCAC
>DATIGZ010000571.1:0-3265 GCA_035481255.1 Sphingomonas sp.
GGCTGCCGATGGCGGGGCTGTTCGATCATGTGCTGGTGCGCGCACAGATCGCGGGCCGCACCTACTGGCTCGACGGCACGCGCACCGGCGACGGCGCGATCGACGACATCGCCGCGCCGCCGTTCCGCTGGGCGCTCCCGCTCCGGCCGGAGGGTGCCGAGCTGGTCGCGATCGCGCAGCAACCCTTTACCCGGCCGGTGACCGAGACCGACATCTTCATCGACGCCAAGGCGGGTATTTCGCTGCCGGCGCCGATCGAGGTGACGACCATCACGCGCGGCGACGAGGCGCAGGCGCTCCGGCACCAGCTGGGGTCGCTGGCGCCCGAGCAGCTCGACACCACGCTCAAGGCCTATTGGAAGCGTCAGTACGACTTCGTCACGCCGGAGAAGGTCGGGGCGTCCTTCGACGAGCGGAACGGGGAGCACCGGCTGACGCTGACCGGAAAGGCCGACCTGACATGGGAGGCGGGCGAGGGCTATGAACTCGACGGGGCGAGCCTTGGCTGGGAGATCGATACCGAGCGCGAGGCCGGCACCAACGCCGACGCGCCCTATGTGGTCAACTTCCCGCATTATGCGGTGACGCGCGAACGCATCGACCTGCCGCGCGGAGGCGAGGGGTTTTCGATCAAGGGCACGGACGTCGCGCCGCGCAAACTCGCGGGGTTCGAATTCTCGCGGCGCACCAGGATCGCGGACGGGGTGCTTGAGATGGAGAGCAGCACCCGCGCGCTGGTGCCGGAAATATCGGCGGCCGACGCGCGGGCCGCGGCCGCGCCGATGAAGACGATGTCCGACGTCGCGGTGCGCGTGATGGCCCCGCACGACTATCGCCTGACATCGGCCGAGACCGCCGCGTTCGAAAAGGACGTTCCCACCACCGCCGATGGCTGGAGCCGGCGCGGGCACAACTTCCTCGAGACGGGGCGGATGGACGAGGCGATCGCCGACTTCGACAAGGCGATCAAGCTCGACCCCGACCACGCGCTCGCCTGGGCCAATCGCGGCGTCGCGCTGGCGTGGAAGAAGCAGAACGAACAGGCTCTCGACAGCCTAGACAAGGCGGCGGCGATGAATCCGCGGCTGGCCTATGTATTTCACGGACGGGCGCTGGTGCTGCGGAATCAGGGCGATATCGGAGGCGCGGTCGCCGCGCTGGGCCGGGCGATTGACCTGCTCGAGAATAATCTGTGGGCGATGGGCACCCGCGCCGGGTTCCTGCTGGGCCAGCGCGAATACGCCAGGGCCATCGCCGATGCCGATGCCATCCTCGCCATTCAGCCCGACCACCAGTTCGCGCAGAACATCCGCTGGCGCGCGCAGGCGGGATCGGGCGACCTCAAGGCCGCGCTGGCGACGATCGATACCGCGATCAGCCGCAGCTCCGATCCGGAGGCGCTGTGGCCGGACCGCGCGAAGTTGCTGATCAAGCTCGGCCGCGCCGAGGAGGCGCGCGCGCTACTCGCCAAGCTGCGGGCCAAGGCGCCGCGCAGCCCGATCGTCCTGAACCAGCTGTGCTGGACGCAGGGGGGCGCCAATTTCGACCTGGATCAGGCCCATGCCGATTGCACGGCGGCGCTGAAGATCATGCCGGGGACGCCGCCGATCGTCGACAGCCTGGCGCTGGTGCTGTTGCGGCAGGGCAAGTTCGACGAGTCGATCACGCGCTATTCGGCCGTGCTCGCCAAGGCGCCGACCCTCGCCGCCTCGCTCTATGGCCGCGGCATCGCCAAGCTGCGGAAAGGCGATCAGGCCGGCGGTGACGCAGATGTGAAGGCGGCGCTCGCGCAGGACCCCTTCGTCGCCGCGACGTTCCACGAGATGGGGATCGCCCCGTAGCGTAGCGCGCCGCGCACCGCTGAGAAGGACAACCAAAAAGGGCTCCGGTTTCCCGGAGCCCTTTTCATGTCAGCGCGGTGCTTGCGACCTTAGTCGTCGTTGCCGCCGGTGAGGAACGCGGGGAGGCCGATGTCCTCGCCGCCCTCGTCCTTGGTTTCCGAACGCTCACGGCGCGGACCGCGATCGCCGCGACCCTCGCCACGCGGACCACGGTCACCGCCGTCGCGACGCGGACCACGGTCGCCATCGCGACGCGGACCACGATCGCCACCGTCGCGGCGCGGACCACGATCGCCACGCGGACCACGGTCCTCGCGCGGTTCGCGAGCCGGACGCGTATCCTCGAGCTCGGCGCCGGTCTCCTGATCGACGACGCGCATCGACAAGCGAACCTTGCCGCGCTGGTCGATCTCGAGCACCTTGACCTTGACCTCCTGGCCTTCGCTCAGGACGTCGGAGACCTTCTCGACGCGCTCGTTCTTGATCTCCGAGACGTGGACCAGACCGTCCTTGCCGCCCATGAAGTTCACGAACGCGCCGAAATCGACGAGATTGACGACCTTGCCGTTGTAGATCTTGCCGACCTCGGCCTCTTCGACGATGCCCTTGATCCAGTTCATCGCGGCTTCGATCTGCGACAGATCAGACGAGCTGATCTTGATCAGACCCTCGTCGTCGATGTCGACCTTGGCGCCAGTGGTGGCGACGATCTCGCGGATCACCTTGCCGCCGGTACCGATGACGTCGCGGATCTTCGACTTGTCGATCTGCAGCGTCTCGATGCGCGGCGCGTGCGCCGACAGCTCCGAGCGGGTCTCGCCCAGCGCCTTGTTCATCTCACCGAGGATGTGCGCGCGGCCTTCCTTGGCCTGATTCAGAGCGGCTTCGAAGATCTCGCGCGTGATGCCCGCGATCTTGATGTCCATCTGCATCGTGGTGATGCCTTCGGACGTGCCGGCAACCTTGAAGTCCATGTCGCCCAGGTGATCCTCGTCACCCAGAATGTCGGACAGGATCGCATAATCCTTGCCTTCGAGGATCAGGCCCATCGCGATGCCCGAGACGGGACGCTTGATCGGCACGCCGGCGTCCATCATCGCGAGCGAACCGCCGCACACCGACGCCATCGACGACGAGCCGTTCGACTCGGTGATGTCGCTGGTCAGACGGATCGTGTAGGGGAATTCGTCCTTGGTCGGCAGCACGGGGTGCAGCGCACGCCATGCAAGCTTGCCGTGACCGACTTCGCGGCGGCCCGGCGCGCCGAAGCGGCCGACTTCACCGACCGAATAGGGCGGGAAGTTATAGTGCAGCATGAAGTTCTGGTAAGACAGACCGTTGAGGCCGTCGATCATCTGCTCCGCATCCTTGGTGCCCAGGGTTGCCGTAGCAATGGTCTGGGTCTCGCCGCGGGTGAACAGCGC
>DATIGZ010000572.1:0-1620 GCA_035481255.1 Sphingomonas sp.
TCGTCCACCCCGATCGTCGCCAGTGTCTGCCGGATCGTCGGGAAGGTGCCCTCGCCGACACCGAGAATGCCGATGTCGCGGGACTCGACCAGGCGAATATCCGCCCCGCCCGGAAGATCGGCGGACAGGCGCTTCGCCAAATAGCCCGCGGCGAGCCAACCGGCCGTGCCGCCCCCGACGATGAGAATCCGTTTTTTCATGCGCGCCCCTCCTGTGGGGCGGCCGGCGCTACGGCCGGCCGCCCCGGGAACGTCATACTAGAAGGACAGGTTCGCCCCAAAGGCCACGCGCCGGTCGCTCTGGAACCAGCTGCGCGTGTACATGGCGTCGTTGTTATACCCGCCCATCAGCGTGCGCTGGGTGGCGTTGAGGACGTTGGTGCCCTTGAGGGTGAACGAGAGATTCTCGGTCATCTTGTAGGTCACGCCCACATCCACCTGACCATAGGCGTCGCCATAGACCGGCAATGCGATCTGCGTACTCTGCCCCGCCGCGCCGGGCGCGGGAACGAAGGTGTAGGTGGGGTTGGTGCCGTTCGAGTTGGTCGACTGCAGATATTTCGACCGCCAGCTATACGCCACGCGCGCCGACAGCTTGCCGCGCTCGTAGAGCAGGGTGGCGTTGTAATTGTGCGTCGACAGTCCCTGAAGCGGCGCATCGTTGCGGATCGTTCCGAAGATGTCGCGGTACAGGTCGCCCGGATTGTCGCTGTCGATATAGGTGTAGTTGGCCTCGATGCCGAACCCGGCGAGCACGCCCGGCAGCATGTCGAGGAAGGCGCGGCCGCCGATCTCGATACCCTTCACTGTCGCCGCTTCGGTCGCGGTCATCACGTCCGATGCCGCCGCGCGCGCCACCTCGGTCGTTCCGTCCTGATAATAGACGGTGATGTCCCGCTCGGTCAGCGAGTAGATCGGCAAGTCTTTGATATGCTTGTAGAAGCCGTTGATGTAGAACATCGTTCCTGGCTTGGCATACCATTCCAGCGACAGGTCGATATTGTTCGACATGGCGGGCTTCAGGAACGGATTGCCGGTCGACGCGGTGAAGTTGGTGAAGATGCCCGGCTGCCCCGACACCGGGTTCGACGTCGTCGCCACCCCCGTCGAACCGCCGCCGCGCGTCGCGTTGAAGCTCGGCAGGTCCATCGTGATGTTGTACGCCGCGCGGATCTTGATGTCCTCGTCAGGCTGGAACTGAAGGTTCACCGCGGGCAGGAAGCGGGTGAAGGTCGCCTCACCCCCGCGCGGATCAACGCGGCGCGCCAGCGTCACCGTCTGGCCGTTGCGGATATAGGTGAGGCCGTTCTGGACGATGAAGCCCTGCGATTCGTTCTTCGTCCGCACGACGCGCGCGCCGATATTGCCCGAGAAACCGAGCTTGCCCGGCTCGTAATCGCGCCCGAAACGCACCTGCGCGTAGCCGGAGAAGCTCTCGGTCCGCCAGATCCCCAGATCCTCCTGAAGGAAGCCCGACGTACGGCCGCGCGGATTGCCATAGGTGCTGCTCGACAGCGGACCGGCCGATGAGCAGTTGAAATAGGTCGCGTTACCCCAGTCGGCCGGCCCGCAGAAATTGGCGGGCGGGGCCTGATGCAGCGCGTCGGGGTTGACGCCTTCG
>DATIGZ010000573.1:0-8074 GCA_035481255.1 Sphingomonas sp.
GACGCCGCCGCCGGTGGCGCAGCCCGAGCCGGAACCGGTGGTTCGCCCCAACCCCGCCCCGCCCAAGGCAGAGCCGCGTCCGGCGCCCAAAAAGCCCGAACCGCCCAAGGCCGAGCCCAAAAAGGCCAGCGCCGCCGCACCCAAGGCGCCGCCCAGGCCCACGACGCGCGAAGTGCGCCCGACCGGCCGCCTCACCGGCATCGTAAACGGCCTCACCGATCAGCCGAGCAAGGGCAAGGCGCAGGTGCCGCAGGCCAGCCAGATCGGCCCGGCGGTCAAATCGAGCCTCGCCGCCGAGGTCATCCGGCAGCTTCGCCCGCACTGGCGCTCGCCCACCGGCGCCGATGTCGAGTTACTGCGCACCACGGTCGAAATCCGGCTCAACCGCGACGGCACGCTCGCCTCGCCCCCGCGCGTGATCAACCAGACCGGCGTCAACGCCAGCAACCGTGCGCAAGCCGATCTGCACAAGGAGCGCGCGCTTAACGCCGCGCGCCTCGCCGCCCCGTTCAACCTCCCGGCGGAGTATTACGACGCCTGGAAAATCCTCCGCCCCAACTTCGACAGGAACCTCAGCCGATGAAGCCCGTATTCTCGCTCGTCGCCCTCCTGATCGCAGCGCCCGTCGCCGCGCAGCAGGTGACCCCGCCGGTCGTCCCCGCCCCAGCACAGGAGGAGGAAGGCCTCAGCGTCGATGTCACCGACACCGCCTCGGCCGACCTCACCATCATGATCCCCGCCATGCCCACGGCACAGGCGGTGCAGACCCCGGCGGGCAATACCGAAGCGCTCGGCCGCCAGATCGCCGAGGTCGTCGCCGCCGATCTGCGCAACACGGGGTTGTTCAAGCCGGTCGGACCCAATGGCGTGCGCGCGCCGTCGGTCGGCGAAGTCCGCGCCCCCGATTTCGCCTATTGGCGCAACGGCAGCGCGCAGGCGCTGGTGCAGGGCTATGTTCAGGCGGGCGCGGGCGGGCGCCTCACCGTCGGCTGCTACCTCTACGACGTCGCTCTCGGCACCCAACTCACCCGGTCGGGGTTCGAGGTAGGCCCCTCCGACTGGCGCCGCGCCGCGCATAAATGCGCCGATTCAATCTATACCCGCCTGTCGGGCGAAGGCCCCTATTTCGACAGCCGCGTGGTCTATGTTTCGGAGACCGGTCCCAAGAACAAGCGAATCAAGCGGCTTGCGATCATGGACCAGGACGGCGCCAATCACCGTTTCCTGACCAACGGCCAGTCGATCGTGCTGACCCCGCGCCTGTCGCCCGACGATCGCCGCATCGCCTATATGAGCTATCAGGGCGATAAGCCCGCGCTCTATGTCTATGACCTGTCGAACGGCACTCAGCGGCTGCTCGTCACCAATGTCAGCCTCGCCTTCGCGCCGCGCTTCTCGCCCGACGGCCGCTGGATTCTGTTCACCATGTCGACCGCGGGCAACGCCGATATCTATCGCGTCGCCACCGCCGGCGGATCGCCGCAGCGGCTGACCAGCGGGCCGGGCATCGACACCGGCGGCAGCTACTCTCCCGACGGGTCGAAGATCGTGTTCGAGAGCGACCGTTCGGGCACGCAGCAGCTCTATGTCATGAACGCCGACGGATCGAACCCGCAGCGCATCAGCTTCGGCGGCGGGCGTTACGCCACGCCGGTGTGGAGCCCGCGCGGCGACCTGATCGCCTTCACGCGCATGGGCGGCGGCTTTCGCATCGGCGTGATGAGCCCGTCGGGCGGCGGCGAGAAATTGCTGACCGAGGCATGGGGCGACGAAGGGCCGAGCTTCTCGCCCAACGGCCGAGTGCTGATGTTCTATCGCGGCGCGCAGGGCCGTTCGGGCAAGGCCGATGTGTGGTCGGTGGATCTGACCGGCAGCAACGCGCGGCGCATCCCCACCCCGCTCGACGGATCCGATCCGGCTTGGGGACCGTTACGTCCGTGAAACCGAGCGCTTCAACCACGAAATCTGTAAATGCCTAGGGAGATACGACCAATGGCAAAGCTTAGAACCGCCCTGATCATCGGCACGATGGCGATTGCCGTCGCCGGTTGCTCCAAGAAGCGTCCCGAGACGCTGCCGCCCGGCCCCGGCGCGGTTGATCCCGGTCCCGGACCCGGCCCCGATACCGGCGGCTCGGTCCAGCCTGGCACCGCGGCGCACTTCAAGCAGAACGTGTCGAGCGACACGGTGCTGTTCGGCCTCGACCAGTATGACATCGACGCGCAGGCGCGGACGATCCTCGACAGCCAGGCACAGTGGCTGACGCAGTATCCGAACACGCGGATTACGCTGGAAGGTCATGCCGACGAGCGTGGCACGCGCGAATACAACCTCGCGCTGGGCGATCGCCGCGCCAACGCCGCCAAGAACTATCTCGCGGCGCGCGGCGTTTCGGCGACGCGCATCACCACGATCAGCTACGGCAAGGAACGCCCGATCTCGCTCGGCTCGGACGAGCAGAGCTGGGCGCAGAACCGCCGCGCGGTGACGATCGTCATCAACTGATCGACCATACCGGATGACGAGGGGCGCGTGCCGAAAGGCCCGCGCCCCTTTTCATATCAGGCTTTCACCGCCCCCGGCTTTTCGGGCACCGTCACGAAGCGCGCCAGCGTGCGCCGCGCCCCGTCGGGCGCCGAGACCTTGTCGACACCCACGACCTCGGTCCGCCATTCGCGCGGGCCGATGTCGAAGACCTGATAGCCGCGCCGGTCGCTGACATAGGGCGCGTGCGGGTTGTCGCCCGGCACCTTGTCCCATCCCTCGGGAAAATCGGCGCCATCGCCGCCCGAACTGATCGACGTGCAGACATATTCGGTCGCGACCGGAGCACTGTCGAGCGCCCCCTCGCGCGACGGCACGACACCCGCATGGTGCTTGTGCACATCGCCGGTCGCGACCACGACGTTGGTCAGCTTACGCTCGCCGATCGCCCGCGTCAGCCGCGCGCGCGCCTCGGGATAGCCGCTCCACGAATCCATGTTCGCCCGGCCTGCGGCGCGCGCCTCGGGGTAGGTGTACGGCATCACCATCACCTGCTGCGCGATCAGGTTCCAGCGGCTCCCGCCGCCCAGCCCCTCGCCCAGCCACGCTTCCTGCTCGCGGCCGATGATCTCCGACGGGCCGGTGTCGCTCGCAGCGCGGCACGGCTTGCTCTCCTTGCCCGGGCCGCAGCGCTGGTCAGTGCGGTACTGCCGCGTGTCGAGCAGGTGGATGCGCAGCAAATTGCCGTAGTCGAGCCGCCGGAACATCCTGACCCGGCCGATCGCGGGGATCTGCGCGCGGCGTACCGGCATATTCTCGTACCACGCCTGCATCGCCATCGCGCGGCGCAGCACGAACAGCTCGGGCGGCGTGCCGTTCTCGTCCCATTCGCCGGCCCAGTTGTTTTCGATCTCGTGATCGTCCCAAGTCGGCAGGAACGCCGCGGCGCGGTGCGCAGCCTGCAAATCGGCGTCGCCCTTGTAGAGCGCGTAGCGGCGGCGATAATCGTCGATCGAGTAGATCTCGTCGCTGTCGTGCAGCCGCCCGCACGCGGGCTGCTTGCCCTCCTTAGGGCAGCCGCGCGTCGGCGAATGCTCGTAGATGTAATCGCCATAATGGAAGATCGCGTCGAGATCGTCCTCGGCTGCGAGATGCTTGTAGGCGGTGAACAACCCGCCCTCATAATGCTGGCATCCCGCGACGCCGATGCGCAGCCGGTCGACCGCAGCGCCCGCCGCCGGAGCGCTCTTCGCGCTCCCCGCCGGGCTCGCCTCGCTCCCTGCGACGAAGCGGTACCAGTAACGCCGCGCGGGCCGCAGCCCGTCGACCTCGACATGCACGCTATGCCCCAGCTCGGGCCGCGCCAGTGCTTCGCCCTGCCGCACGATCCGCGCGAAGCGCTCGTCCTCGGCCACTTCCCAGCGCACGGGGACGCTCGCCATCGGCATCCCGCTGCCCGGCTCCGCCGGCTTTGGCGCGAGGCGGGTCCAGATCACGAACCCGTCGGGCCAGGGATCGCCGGACGCGACCCCCAGCGCGAACAGCCCTTTGGGAAGCTCCGCCCCCCACACCGGCCGCGCCGACAGCCCGGCGAGGATCGCGAGCTGCCCCGCGCCACGAATGATATCGCGCCGGTTCATCGCTTACGGCCGATAGATGAGGTTGAGGAAGAACTGGCGCCCACGGTTCATTTCCGCGCGGCGATAAGCAAGGTTGTCGCCATACCCCAGATACACGTCCTCCCCGAGCACGTTCTTGGCCTGCAGCTTGACGATCCACCCGTCCGCCACCGTGACGCGCGCGGTCATGTCGAGCGACCCGCGCCCTTCCGGCCCGCGATGAAGCCACGGGCTGGCGCCGATCCCGTCATAATAGCCGTCACCATAGCTGTACGCGACGCGCATTTCGCCGCCCTTGGGCAGCTTGTAGAACAGCGCCGCATTGCCCATCCATTTGCGCTGGTAGAGCAGCCGGTCGATGTGCAGCGCGTTGCCGTCGACGATATAGTCCATCTCTCCCCAGATGCGGGTCACGTTGAACGAAAAGCCCATCTTGTCCTTGAGGAAGCCGGGCAGCCAGCCGATCGAATTGTCGATGATCTGGAATTCCAGACCGCGCATCTTCGACATATTGGCATTCATCGGCGTGGTGACCGTGTAGGTGAACCCGTCGATCACCGCCTCTTCCTTGAGGTCGTAAATGTCGTCGTGGATGTTCTTGGCGAACGCCCCGAGACTCACCAGCCCGTTGTTTCCGTTGAAATAATATTCGAGCGTCAGGTCGAAATTGTCCGACAGGCGCGGCTTGAGGTCCGGGTTGCCGCGGCTGATCGTGAAGGCGGTGTCGTTGCGCGTCTCGGGCCGGGCGATGTCCTCGGGCGCCGGGCGGCCGAGCGTGCGGCTGTACCCGGCCTTGAGCCGCAGATCGTCGCTGAAGCCATGGACGAGGTTCAGCGAGGGAAGCAGATATTTGTAGCTGCCCGACGTCGCCTTCAGCGCGTTCTGATAGACGCCGCCGATCACCACCGGTGTCTCCGCGCCATAGTCCGCGACGTCCATGCGTGCGCCCGCGATCACCCGCGTCCGCTCGTTCGCCCAGCTGCCGCTCAAGTACGCGTAGCTGACCGTCTCGTCGTAGCGATAATCCTGATCGAGCGAGTTGGTGCGCGACGTCGCCGCGTTGACCGCGAGCCCCGGCTTCACGTTCTCCGCGAACTTGGCATAGTCGATCCACAACACATTGTAGCCGAACAGCCACGGCACGAAATTGGGATCGTACGCGACCGGCGTCAGCGGCGAGCGGTCGACCGTATAGTTGGTGACGGTGACGTCGCGGTCCATGTCGAAATGCCGCGCGCCAAGACCGGCGCTGTAGCCGAAGCCCCGGTCATCGGCGCCGAAATTCTTCGAAAAGTCGATTCGCGCCTCATACGCCTTGCCCTTGGCCTGATAGAGCGTGTCGCTCGCGGTCAGCATCGTATAGGCGGCCGGGTTCATCAGCCCTGCCGCATCGGACAGCGTGAACCGCGCCGAACGCTCCGACATGTCGTAACTGACGAACAGGTTGGTCGGCCGCGCCTGATACGCGACCTCGTTCTCGGCGTCGTAGAAGCTGCTGTCGTTGTAACCGGCGCGGATCGCCATGCGGCTGTCGTCAGCGAAGCGATGCTCGGTCTTGAACAGGATGCCGCGGCTCTCATTCTCGAACCGGTCATATTTGTGCTGGGTGCGCACGTCGGGAACGCGCAGCGTACCGGTATACTGCGTCTGGTTGGTGATGCCGGTGAAGGCGCGCAGGTTGAAGATCGGGTTGGTCTGATCCTCGAGCTGGAAATAGTCATAGACCAGCAGCGACGCGTACCAGTCGTCGCTCGGCCGGTACTCCAGCGCCGCGGTGCCGCCATAGGTCTGCACGAAGCTGGTGAAGTCATAGCTGACGAAAGCGGTCGGGGCCGGCTCCAGCCCGTTGTAATTGGGGTTGTCGGGCGTCGTCGTCGCGCCGGTCGCGGTATAATAGGCGCGACCGTTCGGGTTGCGCTTGGTTTCGTCATAGGTGCGCTGGCTGTAGCTGCCCGACACCACGATGCCGAACTGCTCGTCCGCGCCGAAACGCTTGGTCAGCAGCCCCTTGATCCCCCCGCCCCATGGCGTGTCGTTATACTTGCCCAGACTGTTGCCGCCCGGGACATGATCGTCGGTGCTGTAGGTCGCATAGGCGTCGATGAAAAACTTCTCGCGTCCCTGAAACGCGCTGTGCGGCACGATGTTGATGATGCCGCCGATCGCGCCCGAATCCTGATCGGCGGTGAAGGTCTTGAACACCTCCGTCTTGCGCGCCGCCTGGCTGGGGATCAGCGCCAGATCGATACGGCGCTGACCCGAACCCTGATTGGCGACCGAGATCATGCCGATTCCATCGACCGAGACGTAGTTGAGGTCCGGCGTGATGCCGCGCACCGCGACATACTGGCTCTCCTGCTCGCCATACAGAACCTGCATCGTGCTCACCGCAGGGACGCGCGACAGCGCCTCGGACAGCGACTGGTCGGCAAGGTCGCCGGTGTCGTCCTGCACCAGCGCATCGACCACCACCGCGGAATCGCGCCGCTGCGCGATCGCTTCGCGATTCTGCAGCTGCGTGCCGGTAACGACCACCTCCTCGCCCTCGGGCGCGGCATCGCCCGCGTCCTGCGCATGGGCGAACGGCGCTGCGAGCATCGCCGTGGTAAGCAACAGATGACGCGAAAACTGGCGTGAACGACGCATTCCTTGAGTCCCCCGATGTGTGGATTGGGGGCGCTGATAGGTATGACGAATGACAGCCGAACGTCCGGAAGGGTTCAGTTCGATGACGTCGGGATGACGGTTCCGTGGCATTCCGCAGGCGTCACGATTTGCCGCGCGCTCCCGCGTGACGGTCGCTCCGGGCCGATTCCGATTCCGCTTGCACACCTCGCAATTCGATATAAAACTGATATCATCTTTTACGGGAGGCAAACATGTCCGATTCGAACCCCCGCGCACTCCGCAGCAGCGCCGAGCGCCCCGCATCCACCGCCAGTGGCTATGCTATGCTGCTGGTCGTGCTGATCGCGATCCTCGCCATCATCTTCTCCGCGCCGCAGATCGGCGGCGCGCTGTGGGCACCGCTGGTGACGGTCGCGGGCGCGGTGGTGCTCTGCTTCGTCGCGTGCGGCTTCTACCTGCTTCAGCCCAATCAGGCCGCGGCGATCCTGCTATTCGGCGAATATCAGGGCACCGATCGCACCACCGGCCTGCGCTGGGCGTGGCCATGGCTGATCAAGAAGAAGATCTCGGTCCGCATCCACAACATCACCTCGGAACGCCTCAAGGTGAACGACCTGCGCGGCAACCCGATCGAGATCGCGTCCAACGTGGTGTGGCGCGTCGCCGATACCGCGCAGGCGCTGTTCGACGTCGACGACTATCGCGAGTTCGTCCACATCCAGATCGAGAGCGCGGTGCGCGCGATCGGCTCGCGTTACCCTTATGACGACTTCACGCACGAGGAGATGACGCTGCGCGGCAATGCCGAACATGTCAGCGACGAGCTGCGCATCGAGCTGCAGGAACGGGTCGAGATGGCCGGCGTGCATATCGACGAATGCCGCCTCACTCACCTCGCCTATGCACAGGAAATCGCTCAGTCGATGCTCCGCCGTCAGCAGGCCGAAGCGGTGATCGCCGCCCGGCAGAAGCTGGTCGAGGGCGCGGTGTCGATGGTCGAGACCGCGCTTGAGCAGCTCAGCGCCAAGAATGTCGTCGAGCTGGACGACGAGCGCCGCGCGGCGATGGTCTCCAACCTGATGGTCGTGCTCTGCTCCGAACGCGACACCCAGCCGGTGGTGAACACGGGCTCGCTCTACCAGTAAGCGTACCATGAGCGTCCCACCCAAGAAGGCGTTCCCGCTCCGCCTCGACCCCGCGCTCTACGCGGCGATCGAGCGGAGCGCGGCGACCGACCTACGCAGCGTCAATGCGCAGGTGGAGTGCCTGCTGCGCGAGGCGCTGGCACGGCGCGGCGTCAAGCTCGCGGATCCGGTGCGCGCCAAACGCGGCCGCCCGCCAAA
>DATIGZ010000574.1:0-1661 GCA_035481255.1 Sphingomonas sp.
CTCGATCACCAGCGCCTCGCCAGCCTGCCCGACATGCAGGCCGCTTCCGGCCAGCAGCCGTTCGAGCGCGGCGCGCGGCGCGAAGCGGCCGACCAGCGGCGGCGCGCGCCGTCCCGCGACGAGTTCCGCCGGGGCGACGATCGTGGTGCCCGAGCGCTGCGCGACGACGCGGATCGCCGCCGCGAGATCCTGGGCGGGGAGGGCATAGAGCTCGTCGCTTGCGGCCTGCGCGCAGGCTGGAAGCGCCGCACAGAACGCCAATACCGAAATGCCCAAAGCCATGCCGTGCCGATCATATCGTGTCATAGTTCCTCCCTGACGCCCGTCGACGCGCGGGCTGTTCGGGAGGGCTTGACGACAGCGCGCGCGATTTCCCCCGGGCGCCGCGAAAAAAATCGCAGCACGGGCGATACTCTCGGCCGGCGCTAGGCGGACGGCCCCGAACTGAGATAGGCATCGGTGATGGTCGACGAGCGCGAGATCTGGGCATGCGCCCACCAGCTGATGCGCCAACATGGCGCCGACGCCTGGTTCCATGCCGCGCAGCGTGCCGATGCGCTGCTCGCGCAAGGCGAGATGGACGGGCATCGCACTTTCCTGCGCATCCTCGACTGTATCCGGCAGCTCGAGCGGCAGCCGCCCGACGGCATGGTGCATTGACGCGATGCCGCGCGGGACGCGCTACCGGCTGACCGGGCGCCTGATGCGCTCAAGCCAGGGCCTGGTGCTCGAAATGGACGATGGCGGCTGCTGGACGCTCGATACCGGGCGGCGCGCCCACGCATTGCTCGGCCAACGCGTCACCATCGAGGGAACGCGTTCGGGGTTCAACCTGATCGATGTCGAGCGGATCGTGGCGGCCTCGATGCGGCGCCCCGCCGACCCGGCCTAGTGCAGCGCCTCGGATGACCCCGCCGCCGCCCGGATCGTGCGCGCTGTCTCGAACCGCTCGATCGCCTTGCGCAGCTCGGCTTCGTAGAGATCGCCGCGCCAGCTATTTTCGCCGGCGGCAACGCTGGTCGCGGCCTTGACCGGATCGAGCACCATGACGCCGCCCTCGCGCTCGAACACCAAGGCCAGCATCACGTTCCTGCCTTCGGTAAAGCGCACGGCATAGAAGGGTTCACCCGCACAGCCATTGCGGTGATAGGCGACTTCGAGAATGCGCATGCCCGCCATCGGATCCGGCTCCCTTGCCGTCGAGCCATAGCCCAGCCGGCCAGAGCGGACCGGGCAGATCGCATCCTTTTCGGACCAAATCGAGCGCGGGCGATTGCTCCGATCTGCGACCTATCTTAACCATTTTGGGGATGATCCCGCCTTCGCTCCCAGCTCTTGCCGCTCCGCAGCCGCGCGTGAGCCCGTGCGGGTGCGGACCACGCCCTGGCCGGCTGATGGCCGGCACCGGTTGCGGCTGATGGGACCGCATCACGATCCGGCGAGCTTTGCCGCGGCGCTGGCGAAGCTGAGCGAGCGTCAGCGCGCCGCGTTGCGCCTGGTGGCGCGCGGCCATGATTCGAAGACGATCGCGCCGCAGTTCGGCAGATCGCATCACACGATCCACAAGGATCTCGAGCGCGCGATGAACCTGCTCGGCGCGCGCGACCGGTTCGAGGCGGCGCGCTGGCTCGTCGACTTTGAGGGCGAGCGCTACGAAGCGT
>DATIGZ010000575.1:0-2461 GCA_035481255.1 Sphingomonas sp.
GGCCGTTGATCGTGTCGTCACCGTTCAGGCCATTGATCTCGTCGGGGTTGGCGGTGCCGGTCAGCGTCTCGGCGTTGGGCGTGCCGTCGAGCGCGACCCCCGCCTCGATGATGCGCAGCTTGATCTCGTTATCGTTGGGAAGGGCGCTGTGGAAGGCGATCGCGTACCGGCCGTCCTCCAGTCCGATGATCTGCGAACGCGAATAGGTGCTGGCGGGCGCGTTCATCTGTCTCGTGCCGCCGATGGCGTCCCCGGTCGCGTCGAAGACCCGGGCATAGTTGCCGAAGCCGGACCAGGTGGGCCACGCGGTCCAGCCGGCGATGAAGCCGCCCGACGGCAGCGCATCAAGGGTCAGGGATCCGCTTTCCATCGCGCCGCTGACGATCGTCGTCGGCGCATCGCCGATCGCACCGTTCAGATCGAACAGACGGACTTCGGAGCCGACCGAGTTGGCAAATTGACTTGTCCAGCCCGCGGCGAACTTGCCGTCGGCAAGTTGCACGATCTGCACGCCGCCCGGTGTTCCCACTTGGGTCGCCGGATCGTTCAGACGGATGATCGGGCCGGGTTGAAGGCTGGTGCCGACCAGCGTGACGAACCGCGCCTGCACCTCGCTGCCATTGATATAGGTGACAACGAACTGCGTCGCGGAGAGGGCGACCCACTCGACCTGCTGCCAGCCCGTGAGCGCCGTGATATTTCCTGCCGCTGCGGTCTGATTACCGTTCGCGTCGAATCGAGCGATTAGATGCGATCCGGTGTTGCTGTTGAAATTATAGGTCGACCAGCTGATCAGGAAGCTGCCGTCAGGCGCAGCGGTGACGCTATGCCCGCCAAAAAGCTCAGATCCGGGATTTACCTGGAATTGAACCCCTGCAGGGGTGCCGGCGGCATCGAATCGTTGCCCTTCGATGAGGAAGCCATTCGATACCTGGCGCTGCCAGCTCACCATGAACCCGCCGCCGGGAAGGGCCTCGACTGAAGAGATAATTTCGGAATCGGTCCTCGAATCGACGCGAAACTCGCCGCCTGTCGCGCCGCCGGTGGCATCGAACAGCTGCGCGCGGATCTCGGTTTCCGATTTCCACACGACGACGAACCCGCCCGAAGCGAGCTTGGTGATGATCGGCGAGCTCTGCGAACCCGCGGTCGTCGTGTTGACGGTAATGTCAGTCATATTTCCCCCAACATGCGCGCTCTGCGCGCAGCCGCTCGGCGTAACCGTCCGAACTAAACTATGGTAATCCCCGGATTTCCAGAAGATAGCCGCGAACACGGTCGCTGCAAGCGCCCGGTCGCAAGCTCATCTGCCGCCGGTTGGTCAGAACAGCGCGTGGGTGAGCAGCGCGTCATCGGGCGCGACGCCGATGCGCACCAGCTCGGGGCCGGCGTCGAACAGATGGTCGAACCCGCCGATCAGACCCGGCACAGGCTCGGCCTCGGCCGCGAACAGCGCCGCGGTCGCCGCACCGCCCGCCGCCGTCAGCACCATGTCGCCGCTGCTGAGCTGCGCCTTGGTCACCCCGCGCAGGATCACCCGGTCGCCGCCGTCCAGATCGATGAAGCTGTTGCCGCTGCCATCGTCCTGCACCACTTCGAGCAGCGCGGCGAAGCTGGCGAAGCCGAACGCCGACAGGTCGAGCTTGTCGATCCCCACGCGGAAGTCAGCGACCGTGTCCACTCCGGTGCCGATCCCGAACACGAACGTGTCCGCCCCGCCATCGCCATAGAGCACGTCGTCGCCGCCCTTGCCGTCGAGCCGGTCGTCGCCATCGCCGCCCATCAGCCAGTTGGTCGACGCGCTGCCGGTCAGCACGTTCGCGCCCTCATTGCCCACGCCGTAGAAGGTCGTGCCCTGCAGCGTGAGGTTCTCGACATTGGCGTCGAGCAGGTACATGCCCCCCGCCATATCGGCGAACACCGTGTCGATGCCCTCGTTCGCGTTCTCGAACACCTCGCCATTGCGGTCGACATAGTAAGTGTCGTCGCCCGTCCCGCCACGCAGCACGTCGAGCGCGCCGCCGCCGATCAGCGTGTCGTTGCCGCCGCCACCCTCGAGCAGATTCTCGTGCTGCGTGCCGGTGATGACATTGTCGAGCCAGTTGCCGGTCCCGCGCGTCGCCGCCCCGATCAGGATGAGGTTCTCGACGTTCGCATCGAGCGTATAGTCGAACCCGGCGACGATGGTGTCGTTGCCCTCGTTCGCGCTCTCGAACACCTCGCCCGCGCGGTCGACATAATAGGTATCGTCGCCGGTCATGCCGAGCAGGATGTCGGCGCCCGCGCCGCCTTCCAGCCGGTCGTTGCCGCCGCCGGCATAGATCACGTCATTGCCGTCATCGCCGTACAGCGCGTCATCGCCATCGCCGCTGGTGATCCCGTCATCGCCGCCCATGCCATAGATGGTGTGGCCGCTGCCGCTGGTCGCGATGATGTTGTTGCCCTGATCGTTGCCGATCGC
>DATIGZ010000576.1:0-8473 GCA_035481255.1 Sphingomonas sp.
GCCTCAGGCGGCGGCGACTGTGCGGTCCGCTCCGCCTGCCGCAGCCGTTCGATGGGCCAATCGGGCAGGTAGAGCGCAGCGACCCGTTTCATCGCACGCCTCCACTTCGATATCGAATGGATCCCCCCCCTTTTGCCGCGCAAGGCCGAGTGCCCAGCGCGCGACACCCACACCCTCCACCGGCAATGGGGTCGAGGGTGCGCTGGCCACGCGCCAGCGCGTCACCGCCGCCGATGGCGCGCCGAGCGGATCGCCCGCCTGTCGCGGATGCCGCTTCATCAGCAGCGCGATGGTGCGCCCGCCTTCGGCGGCGAGCTGGAGCCGCCGCGTCGCGGGCATGCCGGCGCGGCGCGCTTCGCCCACCACCGCGCCGAGTCCGCGATGCCGCAGCCCTTCCTCCATGATCGCGAGCAGTTCGTCATCGTCCCCCGCTTCGGCATAGAGGACGCGCTTGGAGGCGAGGCCCGCCTGATAGAGGCCGGGCGCGAACAGATCGCGCCGCCGCACTACCCACAGCACCGGTCCCCATGCGCGGGCGGCAATGCCCGCGGTGAACAGGGTCGCGGCGGCATCGTCCGACAAATCGGGGGTCGTGGCCGCCACCTCATGCAGCGCATCGAGTCGCAGACCGCCGTCGGCGAGCCGCGCATCGAGCCTGCCAAGCCCGAACGGCAGCACCGGACGGCGGCGAAAGCCGCTTCCCTCGATGCCGCGCAAGGTTTCGCGCAACTGGCTGATGACGGCGGGATCGGCCATGATCTGCCTCAATACTCCGACTCGGGATGAGTTGTTCCTATTTTGTTCCATTGGTAGGCAGAGTCAACCGCTTGCCAATGGCGAGCGGGTGCGTATCATCCGGCTATCACACCCAGTTTTGGCACACCTTATCCCAGGGGAATTTGATGAAGCCCGTCACCGGCGCGATCCTGCTCGCCACCACCTCGCTCTTCGCTACCAACGTTCAGGCAAATTCGATGCCCCAGACTGCTCCGGCGCCCGCCGCCGCGCCCGCCGATCCCGCGCCGATGCTCGATAAATGGCCCGGCCCGTTCGACGGGGTGCCGCAGTGGGACAAGGTGACGCCGGCGATGTTCGGCCCTGCGTTCGAAAAGGCGATGGCCGAATCGCGCGCCGAGTTCGCCAAGATCCGCGACAATCCCGCGGCGCCCACCTTCGCCAACACGATCGAGGCGACCGAGAAGAACACCAGCGCGTTCAGCCGCGTCTTTCCGGTGTGGGGCGTCTACACCAGCAACCTCGCCACGCCCGAGGTGCAGAAGATCGCCGCCGAATGGAATCCCAAGCTCTCGGCCTTCTTCACCGAACTGAGCCTCGACCCCAAGATGTTCCAGCGCGTGAAGACGCTCCACGACAAGCGCCAGACGCTGGGCCTCAACGCGCAGCAGCTGCGCCTGCTCGAGCGCAGCTATCGCGGCTATGTCACCTCCGGCGCCCTGCTCGACGAAGCGCAGAAGGCCGAGGTCAAGCGCATCAACGGGGAACTGGCCAAGCTCTACACCGACTTCAGCCGCAAGGTGCTGGCGGATGAGGAAACCGCGATCTTCCTCGACAGCGAGGCGGACCTCGCCGGGCTTTCCGACAGCTTCAAGGCGAGCCTTGCCGAAGAGGCCAAGGCGCGCGGGCAGGCGGGCAAATGGGCGGTCAAGAACACGCGCTCGTCGATGCAGCCGTTCCTGATGTACTCGACGCGCCGCGACCTGCGTGAGAAGGTCTACAACGCGTACATCAACCGCGGCGACAACGCCGACGCGAACGACACCAACGCGACCATCGCCGCGATCCTCAAGCTGCGTCAGGAGCGCGCCAGGGTCCTCGGCTTCAAGACCCATGCCGACTACCGCATGGACGACACGATGGCGGAAACCCCCGCCAACGCGATGAAGCTGATGATGTCGGTGTGGCCGGCCGCGCGCGGCCGCGTGCTCGAGGAAGTCGCCGACATGCAGAAGCTCGCCGACGCCGAAGCGGCCGCGGGCAAGGGGCCGAAGATCACGATCGAGGGCTGGGACTATCGCTTCTATGCGGAGAAGGTCCGCAAGGCGAAGTACGACCTCGATGAGAGCGAGGTGAAGCCTTATCTCGAGCTCAACAACATGGTGAACGCCATGTTCTACGCCGCGGGTCGCCTTTACGACCTGCAGTTCAAGGAAAATACGGGAACCGTTCCCGTCTTCCACCCCGATGTCCGCACCTTCGAGGTGACGCGTCAGGGCAAGGTGGTCGGCGTCTTCTACCTCGATAATTTCGCGCGCGCCGGAAAGCGCTCGGGCGCGTGGGCGACCGCCTATCGCGGCCGTTCGGGACTGCGCGGTGACAAGATCGTGCTGGCGTCGAACAATAACAATTTCACCAAGGGCGGCGGCGGTGAGCCGACGCTGATCAGCATCGACGACGCCTCGACGCTGTTCCACGAATTCGGCCACGCGCTGCACAGCCTGATCGGCGACGTCTATTATCCCGGTCTTGCCGGCACGCCGCGCGACTTCGTGGAATATCCGAGCCAGGTGAACGAGAACTGGTTGCTGACGCCGGACGTGCTCAACCGCTTCGCCAAGCACTACAAGACCGGCGAGGTGATTCCGGCGGCGCTGGTGGCGAAGATCCAGAAGGCGCAGACCTTCAATCAGGGCTTCGACACGGTCGAGTATCTTTCCTCGGCGATCGTCGACATGAAGCTGCATGACCGCGAGACGCCGGTGACCGATCCCGACGCGTTTGAGCGCGAGGCGCTGGCTGAGCTCAAGATGCCCAAGGAGATCGTGATGCGGCACCGCCTGCCGCAGTTCAATCACCTGTTCTCGTCCGACGCCTATTCGGCGGGCTATTACAGCTATCTGTGGTCGGAGACGATGGACGCCGACACCTGGGCGGCGTTTGAGGAGACGGGCAATGTCTGGGACAAGGGTGTCGCCGACAAGTTCCGCACCGTCCTGCTCGCCACGGGCAACGAGACCGACCGCAAGGACGCCTACAAGACCTTCCGCGGCCGCGACCCCGACGTGAAGGCGCTGTTCAAGCGCCGCGGCTTCCCGTCGGAGTGAAATCGAGGCGCCGCCGGCATCACGCTGGCGGCGTTTTCGCTTCAGTGGTTCGGAAGAATTGGATGCCCCGTGTGGATTCGAACCACAATTAACGGAGTCAGAGTCCGTGGTCTTACCATTAGACGACAGGGCATCACTGACAGGCGGGCGCAGATAAGCGGGACGCCGCCGGGGGTCAAGAGGGTTCCGGCCTCAACCCGTCTCATGCCCTCTCCCGCCCCTCGCCTTGCCGACGCTCCGGCGTTGCGCTAGCCTCGCTTCCAAGCACCGGCGGTCCGCTTCGGCCGTGACGGAAGAACATAAGTGAGTGGTTTGTGATGGGGGAAGGCTCCGCCAGGATGCCGCGCCCGCCGGCTCCGAAACCGGCCCGCCCGGCCCCAAGACCGTCTCCGCCCCAACAGGGACGGGCACGCTGGCCAGACGCCCGGCACTATGCCGCGCTCGATCTGGGTACCAATAATTGCCGGCTGCTGATCGCCCGTCCGCAAGGATCGGGGTTCACCGTGGTCGACGCCTTTTCGCGAATCGTCCGGCTGGGCGAGGGGCTGGCGTCGAGCGGGCGGCTGTCCGACGCCGCGATCGAGCGCACGATCGCCGCGCTCAAGATCTGCGCGGAGAAGCTCAAGCGCCGCCATGTCGCGCTGTCGCGCTCGGTCGCGACCGAGGCGTGCCGTCAGGCGGCGAACGGCCCCGAATTCATCCAGCGCGTCTATCGCGAGACCGGGATCGTGCTCGACATCATCACCGCCGAGGAAGAGGCGCGGCTGGCGGTGCTGGGCTGCCACGCGTTGCTCGAACCCGGCGACGGCCCGGCTTTGGTGTTCGACATCGGCGGCGGATCGACCGAGCTGGTGCTGGTGGATTCGACCCATGAACAGCCCCGCATCCTCGACTGGCACAGCGCGCCATGGGGCGTGGTCTCGCTGACCGAGGCGCGCGGCATCGCCGACGATCGCGACCCCGATGCGCGCGAGGCGGGCTATGCCCGGATGCGGGAGAGCGTGGCCGAAGCGTTCGCGCCGTTCATCGCCCGGCTGCCCGAGATCGCCGGAACGCCGCGATTGCTCGGCACCAGCGGCACGGTGACGACGCTGGCCAGCGTGCATCTGGGGCTGCCCTCCTACGACCGTTCGGCGGTGGACGGGCTGATCGTCCCGGCCGCGTCGATGCGCGCGGTGAGCCAGCGCGTGGCCGGGCTGGACATGACCGGGCGCTCGGCTATTCCCTGCATCGGCGCGGAGCGGGCCGATCTGGTCGTCGCGGGATGCGCGATCCTGGAGACGATCATGGATATCTGGCCCGCCCAGCGGCTCGGCATCGCCGACCGCGGCATCCGCGAGGGCATCCTCCGCCGCCTGATGGGGGCGCGGGCGCAATGAGCCGCGGTGGAACGCGAGGGCATACGCGCGTCCGCACGTCGCGCGGGCGCACCAGCCAGTCGGTGCGCTGGCTCGAACGCCAGCTCAACGACCCGTACGTCAAGAAGGCGAAGGCCGAGGGCTATCGCAGCCGCGCCGCCTACAAGCTGATTGAGCTCGACGAGAAGTTCGACTTCCTCAAGGGCACCAAGCGCGTCGTCGATCTCGGCCTTGCACCCGGCGGGTGGAGCCAGGTCGTGCGCCGCAAATGTCCAAGGGCAGAGGTGGTCGGCATCGACCTGCTGCCGGTCGATCCGATCGACGGCGTCACCATCTTCCAGATGGATTTCATGGACGACGCCGCGCCCGGCAAGCTGATTGAGGCGCTGGGCGGCGCCCCCGACCTTGTCATGTCGGACATGGCGGCCAACACCGTCGGTCACCCGCAGACCGACGCGCTGCGCACGATGGGGCTGGTCGAGTTGGCGTTCGACTTCGCGATCAACAACCTCGCGCCCGGCGGTACCTTTGTCAGCAAGGTGTTCGCGAGCGGCGGGGACGGCAAGTTCGTCGCCGAGATGAAGCGCGCCTTCGCCAGCGTGAAGCACGCCAAGCCGCCCTCGAGCCGCAAGGGATCGGTCGAATGGTTCGTGGTGGCGCAGGGCTTTAAGGGGCGTCCTGAGCCGGCCGAAGACCAGCCGGACGACTGACGTTACGCTGCCGCGTAGCGGTCGGTGGCGCGGATCAACTGGTCGAGGATGCCGGGTTCGGAGAAGGCATGGCCGGCGCCCTCGATCAGATGGAAGTCCGCTTCGGGCCATGCCTTGTGCAGCTCCCACGCATAGCGCGCGGGACAGGGCATGTCGTAGCGGCCGTGGACGATCGTTCCCGGAATACCGTGCAGCCTGTGCGCATCGCGCAGCAGCTGGCCGGGCTCGAGCCAGCAGCCATGGACGAAATAATGCGTCTCGATCCGGGCGAAGGCGAGCGCGAACTCGTCCTCGTCGTGATGCGCGGAAAGCGCCGGGTCGGGCAGCAAGGTGACGGTCTCGCCCTCGAACACGCTCCACGCGCGCGCCGCGGCGATCTGTTCCTCGCGCGTGCCCGTGGTGAGGCGGCGGTGATAGGCGGAGAGCAGGTCGCCGCGCTCGGCCTCGGGGATCGGCGCCGCGAAGCGTTCGTACTTGTCGGGAAACATCTCCGACACGCCGAACTGGTAGAACCAGTCGAGCTCGGGCCTGGTGCAGGTGTAGATGCCGCGCAGGACGATCTCGCTCACCCGGTCTGGATGCGTCTGCGCGTAAGCGAGCGAGAGCGTCGAGCCCCATGAGCCGCCGAACACGAGCCATTGCTCGACCCCGGCCAGCTCGCGCAGCCGCTCGATATCGGCGACGAGGTGCCAGGTGGTGTTGGCGTCGAGGCTGGCATGCGGGGTCGATCGCCCGCAGCCGCGCTGGTCGAACAACAGCACGTCGTAGCGCGCGGGATCGAACAGCCGGCGGTGGAGCGGCGAGAAGCCGCCGCCCGGGCCGCCGTGCAGGAAGATCGCGGGTTTGGCGCCCGGCGTTCCGGAGCGCTCGTAATAGATGCTGTGGCCGTCACCGACGTCGAGCATGCCCGACGCATAGGGTTCGATCTCGGGATAGAGGGTGCGCAATGTCATGGGGTGGTTGTGGAGGCTGCGGGGGGCGATGGGAAGCCGTGTTCCGCGCAGTCCCGGGCAGACCGGGAACAGACGGCCCGTCAACGCCCCCGCTGCAGACATGCCGGTGTCGCACGGACGCCGTAACGGGATGGCATTGGCATCTCCGCAGGGGAGGGGCGCGTCTGCCTAATAGATGCAGAGCGCGTTTCTCTGGACGTATCTGCAATCGTCGTAGCGGCGCTTGCGCTCTTCTTCTTCATATTTGCGCTTCGCATCTGCCGCGCCTTGGCCTCTGCGTGCCTGATTTGCGACGTCCGCTACGATTTCGTTATGAAGATCGTTCGATATCCACCCCGATCTCCCGTCAACCCTTACCCATGAGAAGCTATAGGTAAACCGTCCTGAAGTCGGCTGCATGAAAGCGACTTGCAGCTTCCCCCAAGTGCTATCCGGTGCCGGGCTGAAGGATTTGCTCAAATTATACGAACAGCGGAACGAGGCGGCCGACAGTCTGCTGCAGGCAAGATTCGATATGCTGCGATGCTCGTAATAGGCCATCCCCCCATATGGCGAAGGATACGCGACCGATCCTGCGACTTTATTGATCTTGCCACCGTACAGCGTCGCGAAGGTCCAGGCGTGGACTTCGAGGATTTCCTTGCCGGTTGGCGCCGCCCTGCCAGCCGGCGAAGCCGAGCGAGGTTTTACGCCTCTTTTCTGTGCAAGAGCCGAACCTGCTGCGCTGAAAAGCAGTAGAAAAATGCAGGATATCTCAAAAAATCTGCGCATTTCGCATCCCCCCGGACGGATTTTTTCAGAGGCCGCGCGAATTTTCAATAGCTTCGGATTGGGCGGGGACGCCGGGCAGAACGGGAATCCTTTGGACTGAGCATCGCGAAGCAGCCAACAGGTTCGGCAATCCCTGAACCGGGCGCGGCGGACGGCCTGATGTTACGCCGGCCGGTCGTCGCCCCGCTTATCGAGCCGGAAGTGGAACATGCGGCTGGGGCCATCCTCGGGGACGAGGTAGAGGTCGCGGCCCTCGATCGCCATACCCTCGCCGGTATAGGGGCCGCCGCGGCCGATCGGGCGGATCGGGCCGATGGCGCCCGCGCGCAAGGTGCGGGTGACCGTCAGCGACGGCCAGTCGATCCAGTCGACCGCGCCGCTCCACGGGGTGAGCGCCCCGCCCGCGACCAGCCGGTCGCCGACGAACTTCATGTCCTGATGACGTGTGGCCGAGGGGTTGCGCACGACGCGCGGCGGGGCGCGTTTGCCGAGATCGAAGATGTAGAGCAGCCGGCCGTCCCAATTGCCCGCGACCAGCGTGTCGCCCGATGCCGCGACGAAGCCGAGATGGTCGGCGACCGGGATCCTGCGGCGGACTTGCAGGGTCCGCGTATCGATCTCGACGAGGACTGCCGAGCTGCGCGCGCGGTACTCCGCGACCGGCACCCAGATCGAACCGCGCGACAGCGATATCCCGCCGGGGTGGTAGCGCGCGCCGTCGGTCAGCTCGAGGCGATGCAGGAACTTGCCCGTGCGGCGGTCGAAGGCATGGAGCCAAGCCTTGCGGTTCGCCTCATCGACCGAGGTGACCCAGATGCGCGCAGGTTCGAGCTCGAGGCCCTGAACATGGAACAATTCGCCGTCGAGCCGGAGTTCGCCGACGAGCTTCGCATCTTCGACCGGTCCGTCGAACCGGTCGGGTGCGGCGGCGGTCGACAGGGTCACCAGCGCCAGCAGGGGCAGGACGGATCGCGCCGCCCTGCCGGTCATCCAGGCCTTGCGGATCATCTGACTTGCCCCCGAGCAGCGTTATCCGGGAGCGCTTTCGCAAATTCATGTGTCAGAAAAGGCAAAGCCGTATTTCAGAATTGCTGCACGCCGAGCCCCGGTAGCCGCGCTAAATCGGCGCTTTTTCAAAGCTGGTGCTGGACTTGGCGGCGCCCGGCCAAGTAGGCTTCGCGCCGTCCTGCAAGGGGAAGGATCGATGAAGCATTTCGCACGCGCCGCCGCGGTTCTCGCTCTGGCGCTCGCGCCGATCGCCGCGTGGGGGGACTCAAGCCCGCAGGTGGTGCTCGCCACCCCCGGCATGGGCGACGGCGCGATCGAGCGCTTCACGATCCGGTTCAGCGCGCCGATGGTGCCGCTGGGCGATCCGCGCGCGGCTTCGCCGGCCAAGGTCAATTGTCCGGTGGGCGGCGAGGGGCGCTGGGTCGACCAGCAGACCTTCGTCCATGAATTCGCCAGCCCGCTCCCCGGCGGCACGGTGTGCGAATTCGAGCTCAACGAGAAACTGAAGAGCCTGTCGGGCTATGCGGTCACCGGATCGCGCAGCTTCAAGGTCGATGCCGGCGGGCCGACGGTGAAGGGCATGCTGCCGAGCCGCTATGGTGGGCAGATCG
>DATIGZ010000577.1:0-6135 GCA_035481255.1 Sphingomonas sp.
GAGTCCAGGCGACGAGGTCGCCGGGCTCGATCCCGAGCCGCAGGCAAATGGCGGGCGGGATCGCATCGGCGGCATGGTCGAGTGGAAGAGACAGGCCGGAGAGACGAAGCATGAGAAGGCCATTAGGCCGGATGCCGGCGGGTTTCCAGCAAGCAGCGACGGGTGTGGTGCTTGTCATAGTTGACACGAAATGCGGGTTTCCGGGCGATCGCGCCGGGAACGCGCCCGGAAAGCCGCCGCGACGCGACAGCTTTGCGTCCCGCTCGCGCCAGTGCGGCGACGCCGCCGCGCCTGCGACGCGACAGGCAAGGCGACACGGGAGCGAAGAGGCAAGGGGAGCGGAATGCGGAGGGCGTGCAGTTCCATCGACAAGGATAGAACAGATGAAATCCAACATTGAAAGTGGTTTGTCCGAAGGCAGCCCGATGCGCGCCTTGGCTGCCCGGAGGCCCGCTCTTGCCGGGCGGCGTCAAGCCGTTAAACCCTTGCCCAAATGGGGTAGGGGGATTGCGAATGGCGACTGTGGCGGACGACATCCGGCCGGAGCATGAGCCGAGCAAGAGCGAGATGCGGCAGGTCGTGACCGCGTCGTCGCTCGGCACGGTGTTCGAATGGTATGATTTCTTCATCTACGGCACGCTCGCCGCGTCGGGGATCATCGGCCGAACCTTCTTCGCCACGGGCAATCCGGTGCTGGAAACCCTCTATGCCTGGGCCGGGTTCGCGGTCGGGTTCGGTTTCCGGCCGCTGGGCGCGGTGCTGTTCGGCTATCTGGGCGACAAGCTCGGGCGCAAATATACCTTCCTCGTCACCATCACGCTGATGGGCATCGCGACGGCGGGGGTCGGATTCGTGCCGTCCTATGCCTCGATCGGGGCCGCTGCGCCGGCGATCGTGATCGGGCTGCGCATCCTGCAGGGGCTGGCGCTGGGCGGCGAATATGGCGGCGCGGCGATCTATGTCTCCGAACACTCGCCCAAGGGGCGGGCCGGCTATCACACCAGCTTCATTCAGGCGAGCGTGTCGGCGGGCTTCATCCTGAGCCTGGCGGTGGTGCTGATTACCCGTTTCACGATGACCGAGGACGTGTGGAACGACTGGGGCTGGCGCCTGCCGTTCCTGTTCTCGATCGCGCTGCTCGCCATTTCGCTGTGGATGCGGGTCAAGCTGAGCGAAAGCCCGGTGTTCAAGGCGATGAAGGAAGCGGGCGAGATCGCGCGCAACCCGCTCAAGGAAAGCTTCACCTATCCCGGCAACTGGAAGCGGCTGTTCGTCGCGCTGTTCGGGATCGCCGCCGGCCTGACCGTGATCTGGTACACCGCGACCTTTTCCGTCCTGTCGTTCCTGCAGGGAACGATGCGCGTCGACACCGTGACCGCGCAGCTGCTGGCGGCCGGGGGCGCCGCGGCGGGGCTGTTCTGGTTCATCCTGTTCGGCAAGCTTTCCGACCGGATCGGGCGCAAGAAGCCGATCGTCATCGGCTATGGCTTCACATTGGTGCTGCTCTTCCCGATCTTCTGGGTGATGGGGCACGCGGCCAACCCGGCGCTGTCCGACGCGGCGCGCAACGCGCCGGTGGTCGTTTCCGGTCCCGCCTGCGCCTATGATCCGTTCGCGGCGAAGCAGGCTGATACGTGCGGCCAGCTGCTCGATTATCTGTCGAAGAAGGGCGTTCCCTACACCAAGGAGGTGACCCCGTCGGCCGCCGTTTCGGTGAATGGGGTGCCGGTGATCTCGACCGACACCGCCGATATCGACAAGGCGCTGGCGGATGCGGGGTACAGCCTCGACCGGGTGGTGCCGAGCGCGGGCAACATCGTGCTTATCCTGATCGCGATCGTCGCGCTGGCGGCGCTGTCGGGGGCGACATACGGCCCGGTCGCGGCGTTGCTGACCGAACTGTTCCCGGCGCGTATCCGCTACAGCTCGATGTCGATCCCCTATCATATCGGCACCGGCTATTTCGGCGGATTCCTGCCGCTGATCAGCCAGTATATGGTCGCGAAGAGCGGCAATGCCTATTCCGGGCTGTGGTACACTTGGATCGTCGTGGCGATGGCGCTGCTGGTGACCTTGTTCTTCCTCAAGGAAAGCGATTTGGCGGAGCACCGCAATGGCTGAACCGCCCGTGCGCCGCGCGCGGCGGGTGGTTGCTGCGGCGGTGCTGGCGGCGGGCGGACCGGCGATGGCCTGGCAGGCCGCGCCGGCGCCTGCCCCGGTGCCGGCATCACCGCCCGCGCTCGTGCATCTACCCGCGGGTGTCCCGGCTGCATTGGTGCCGCTGATCCGTGCGCAGGGGACGATTCCGGACGCGCACCCCGGCAAGACCTTCTACCTGATCGTGGAGGGGGCATTTGCGGGTGTGATCGCGACCGAGAACGGGGCCTTTCTCGGTGGTTGGCCGCTCGCGACCCCGAACGAGGTGCTGCGCGTGCTGGCGGATCGCAGGCTGGCGTTCATGTGGCCCGCGATCGAGGCGTGGGCGGGAACGGCGCTGGAGCCGATGCGCGCGCGGATGCTGACGGACGCGCAGGAGCGTTATCGTACCGGCACGCCAAAGCCCGCGAAGAGCACGGCGGAGTCGAGCGTCCGTCCGGCGACACGCGCGCTGCTTCAGCTCGCCGCGGAACTCGACAGCGCCGGCCGGACGGCCGAGGCCACCGCGCTGTTGCGCGAGAAACTCGCGAAACCGCCGGGTAAAGGGGACTGGCAGCATTCCGAATACGCCATGACCGCCCTGCGTCTGGCGACGATCCGCTACGGCCGCGGGGATATGACGGGCGCGGTCGAGGTGCTGCTGGCCGCCAGCGCGGCGTTGCCGGACTCGCGCTACAATCTCAATTTCGACATCAACCGGGCATCCTATCTCGTGCAGGGTGGCCAATATGCCGCGGGCCTCGACCTGATTGACCGCACGCTGGCGCGCTATACGGGTGAGCTGGGGGAGAAATGGACCCCGGGCGAGGATCAGGTGCCCGGCAGCATGCGCGAGTTCGCCCTGATCCGCGCCTGCGCCCTCAACGGCCTGGGGCGAGGGGACGAAGCGAAGGCGGAGCTTGGCGCGTTGCTGAACGCGCCCGAACCGACCGACCCCGTATTCGTGCTGACCAACAACGCGACGCTGCGGTTTCGCGCGCTGTTGTGCCAGCGGGATGTTGAAGCACTGGCCGGCTTCATCGCCGATACGCTGAACGGCCCGGTGGTGGCGGACGGACTGCTGGTCTGGCTCCAGCGGGATTTCGAGACTCCCTATCTCGACCCGGCGCTGGTTCAGGCGGTGCGGACGCACCCCAAGGTCAGGGCGGCGGCCGCGACGCGCGTGCGAGTGCTGGGACCGGAGCTGGGCGCGGTGCTGAATCGAAAGCCCGCCGCGCGCTGAATGTGCCGCTTTGCGCGCGGACTCGAAATCGATTAGCGGCACATCGGTGACCGTCTCTCCTCTCCGCCTCCGCCTCGACAGCGACGCGCTGATTTCCAACTGGCGGACGCTCGCCGCGATGAGCGGGGCGGCGGCATGCGGCGCGGCGGTGAAGGCCAATGGCTACGGCCTCGGCGCGCGCGATGTGGCGCAGCGGCTGGCCGGGGCGGGGTGCCGCGACTTCTTCGTCGCGACCTGGAACGAGGCTGCGGCGCTCGCTGATCTTGGCCTGCCCGTGTCGGTTCTCCACGGCCTGCGCGAAGAGGATCTGGCGGTCGCGCTGTCCGCCACGACGCTGCGGCCGGTGCTCAATACCGTGCGACAGGTGCGGCGCTGGCGCGAGGCCGGGGGCGGGGCGTGCGATGTCATGGTCGATACCGGCATGAACCGGCTCGGCATCCAGCCTGAGGATGTCGGCGCGGGGGTGCTCGACGGACTCCAGGTCGAGACGCTGCTGAGCCACCTTGCCAGCGCGGACGAGGATGTGCCGCTCAATCGGCTTCAGCGCGATGCCTTCGCGGCGCTGGCGGGTAAATCGGGCGCGCGGCGGATGAGCCTCGCCAATTCGGCCGGGATCGCGCTGGGGCCCGACTATGCGTTCGATCTGACCCGGCCGGGTGTCGCGCTTTACGGTGCGGTGCCGGTCGCCGCGTTCAAGGGGCGGATCCGTCAGGTGGTGACGCCCGAGGTGCAGGTGCTGCAGCGGCGGCTGGTGCCCGCCGGGCAGATTGTCGGTTACAACGCGACCTGGACCGCCGCCGCCGATACCGAGGTGGCGATCGTCAACCTCGGCTATGCCGACGGCTATTTGCGCTGCTTCTCGGGCAAGGGACGCGCGCGGGCGGGGGGTATCGACGTGCCGGTGATTGGGCGCGTGTCGATGGATCTGACCGCGCTCGACGTCAGCGCCGCGCCCGATGTGGCCGAGGGAGACTGGGTCGCGATCGACTATGCGCTTCCCGCCGCTGCCGCGCTGTCGGGCCTGTCGCAATATGAATTGCTGACGGGACTTGGTGCGCGCTTCGATCGAATGTGGTATTGATTCATTCCGGTTCAGGGTTGCGAAAGCTGAAGGCGAGTAGAGAAGTTAGCGCTAGCAAGTAACCTGATTTTGAGATCGAATGGAGAAATCCGATGCGTAAGTTGTTTGCAGCCGCTGTGCTGGCGCTGGTCGCGCTGCCCGGCGCAGCAATGGCGGACGAGAAGGTCAACGCCAAGGGCGAGGCCGAGTTGGCCAAAATGCTCGAGGGTCGCGTTGCCGGTAAACCGGTCAAATGCCTGCCGACTCATGCGATGGACAACAGCACCGTCATCAACGGCACCGCCATCGTCTATCGCAGCGGATCGAGGCTGTATGTCAATCGCCCGCGTTCGGGTGCTGACCGGCTGGATGACGACGATATCCTGCTGACCAAGCTCTATGGCAGCCAGTTGTGCAACGTGGACAAGGTCGACCTGATCGACCGCAGCTCGCGGATGTGGAGCGGCTTCGTCCTGCTGGGCGACTTCGTGCCCTATCAGAAGGTGAAGACCAGCGCGCGCTGATCACGCGGCCGGGTCGCCGTCAGGCGCCCGGCCGTTAAGCTAAGTTGCCGCCAGCGCCCATGGATCAAGCGGCGCGGCGCGGATCCAGCGGGTCGCCAGCCATTTGGCTCCCTCGATCACCGGCAGACCGGCGTGCCGCGCGCGCATGTCGGGCGAACCGTCCGGCAGCAGCGTATCGAACATCAGCGCATCGCCGCCGCGCGGGGTGACATTCAGCCCCAGTAGCGGGAAGTTCGTTTCGCCCCCCCGGAACCCGCCATTGAGATAGATGATGAAAGTGCGGATGCGCTGGTTCGCCGCGCCGGCGATCGTGTCGAGGTGCGGGCGATATTCCTGCCCCGGACGATAGCGCAGAACCGTCAAGGGTTCGCCCTGCGCGACGCCGGTTCCGCTTGCCGCGGCGATACGCAGGTTGATCGCGCGGATCACCAGATCCTCGCGCGCGGGGCCGATCGCGGCATTGTCGGACGTGCGGACCGGATGAGGCATCCAGCGGCCGGTCGCCGGGTCGATCACGCGCGCCGGCTCGAGCAGGTCGTTGCCCACCGTGGCGATATGCGCGCATTCGTCGGCTGTGAGAAATCCGGGAAAATGAACGACCCGCGGATCGGCACATAGCGGCCTGGATTCGCCGACCGCTGCCGGTGTTCCGTCGGGTTTCAGGGCCATGCGGTCGAGCAGAGCTATCTGTGCCGCGGCTACATGGTCACCCGCGGCAGCCACGGTGAGGAGGCGGTGTGCCTCCGGCCAGTCGGTGTCACCCCCGGTGCCGTTCGCGGTGAGCGCGGTTTCCATCAGCGCGCCGTCGACGTGGCCGATCGAAACCGCGCGGCGGATCAGTGAGCGGGCTCGCTGCTGGTCTCGCGGTACGAAGCGGCCGGCCAGCGACCACACCGCCAGCTGCATCAGCGCATCGACATTGCCCTGATCCGCCGCGGCTTCCAGCATCTGCATGGCCTGAGCGGTTCGGCCTGCTTCGGCATGCGCGAGCGCGTCGGCGATGTTGAACGTCATGGAACCGGGATAGCTTCAACCAAGGGCAAGAAAAAGGGGCCGGAGATTGCTCTCCGGCCCCATATTCGTTCGATCGAAGGACGATCAGAACTTGGCGGTGGCGCCCAGATAGAAGAAGCGGCCACGGTTGTCGTAGATACCCGAACCAGCGCCGACGC
>DATIGZ010000578.1:0-3478 GCA_035481255.1 Sphingomonas sp.
GATCACGACGATGCGGCTGTCGGTACGGTGCGCGGGAATGGTCTCGCCATAGACGCGCTTGGCTTCCTCAGCGAACCATTCGATGAAGGATGCGGCATAGGCGATCTCGCCCTTCGCCTCGGTCAGCGGCTTGCCCTGCTCACGCGTCAGGATCATCGCCAGATCGTCCTGATGCTGCATTACCAGATCGTACCAGCGGCGCAGGATGCGCGAGCGCTCGCCCGCCAGCCTCGTGCGCCATGCGGGCAGCGCGGCTTCCGCGGCGGCGATCGCGGCACGGGTTTCCATGACGCCCAGATCGGGCACCGACGCCAGCGTCGCGCCGCTTGCCGGATCGGTGACCGGGATCGATCCTGCGCCGGTCCACGCGCCATCGATGAAACACTGTTCGCGCAGCAATCCCGCGTCGTTGAGGGCAATCCCCGCCATCGTCATTTCCTTTGGTTTCAGCCGCGCGGTTCGATACCGGCGCACAGGATATCGACCATCTCAGCCGCAAGATCGGCGGCAGGGCGCGCGCCGTCGGTGCGGTGCCAGCGGGCGGGCCAGTTGAGCGCGCCGGCAAAGGTGAGGGCGGTGGTCCGCACGTCACGGATCGACGCCGATCCGTCCGCCGCGGCCTCAGCGATCATCGCGCGCAGGGCGTCGTCGATCTCACGCTTCAGCGCGCGGAACCTAGTGCGAGCTTCGGGTGACAGAACCTCGTCGCCGGTGCGGATCACGCAACGGCCGAAGTCGCCCATGATCGTTTCGGCGTAGCGGCGCAGGAAGACGCGCAGCCGGTCGAGGCCGGTTCCGGAGGTGGCCTTGGCCTGCTCCGCGGCATCCTGCAGTTCGTGCAGCCCGATGCGAACGCATTCGAACAGCACCTGATCCTTGTTACCCAGATGGTGGTAGATCACCGGCTTGGTCACGCCGAGGCTGGCCGCGACATCCTCAAGCGAGGTCGCATGGAAGCCGCGTTCGTTGAACATCCGCACCGCCGCCAGCAACAGCGCGGCGCGCTTTTCCTGACGTTCGGCATCGCTCGTGCGGGTCGAGCGAAAGGGGGACGCGATGTCGTTCAGGCCAGTCATCGATCACCTTGACTCCGGCTGCGGACTCGTACAGCTACTCACCAGTAGCTTTATTCCAACGAGTATAAAAGATGCTACTTGATGAGACCCAGTCGGAAATTCGCGACACCGTTCGCGCCTATGCGCAGGAGCGGTTGAAGCCGCTGTCGGCGTCGTTCGAATCGGAGGGCGGCTATCCTGACTGGGTGTTCCGCGAACTGGCGGAGCTTGGTCTGCTCGGCATGACCGCGCCGGAGAATCTGGGCGGGGCGGGGGCGGACACCGTCACCTATGTCCTCGCGCTGATCGAGATCGCGGCGGCGGACGGGGCGTTGTCGACGATCCTGTCGATCCAGAACAGCCTGATGATCTCCGGCCTGATCCGTTACGGCAGCGAGATCCAGCAGCGCCGCTACCTTCCCTCGCTGATCGACGGATCGATGATCGGCGCGTTCGCGCTGACCGAAACCGACGCCGGATCGGACGCATCGGCGATCCGCACTCGTGCGGTGCGCGAAGCGGGCGGGTGGCGGATCAACGGCGCCAAGCAGTTCATCACATCGGGCCGGATCGGCGGGATCGCGATGGTCTTCGCCGTCACCGATCCGGATGCGGGAAAGAAAGGCATCTCCGCCTTCCTCGTCCCGACCGACACGCCCGGCTATGCGGTGGACAAGGTCGAGCATAAATTGGGGCAGGGCGCGTCGGACACCTGCGCGCTGCGTTTCGACGATATGTTCGTGCCCGACGCCGCGCTGCTGGGCGAGGAGGGGGCGGGCTATCGCATTGCGCTCAGCAACCTCGAAGCCGGGCGTATCGGCATTGCCGCGCAATGCGTCGGCATGGCGCAGGCGGCGCTCGAGATCGCGGTCGGCTATGCCAGGGACCGCAAGTCGATGGGCAAGCCGATCATCGAGCATCAGGCGGTCGGCTTCCGTCTTGCCGACCTCGCCTCGCGGCTGGAAGCGGCGCGCCAGCTCGTGCTGCACGCCGCAGCGGTCAAGGACAGCGGTGCGCCGTGCCTGACCGAAGCGTCGATGGCCAAGCTGGTCGCGTCCGAGACCGCCGAAGCGGTGGTCTCCGGCGCGATCCAGACGCTCGGCGGCTATGGCTATCTCGAGGAATTCGGGGTGGCGAAGATCTACCGCGATGTTCGCGTCTGCCAGATCTACGAAGGCACGTCGGACATCCAGCGAATGGTGATCGCCCGCGCGCTGTGACGCCGGGCTTCAACGAGAACGGGAGAGAGTGATGAAGGTTGAGGGATTGGGCGCGATCGTCACGGGCGGCGCATCGGGGCTGGGCGCTGCGACCGCGCGGATGCTGGCAAGGAACGGCGCGAAGGTCGCGATCTTCGACCTGAACGAGGATGCGGGCAACGCGCTCGCGGCCGAGATCGGCGGCGCCTTTTTCAAGGTCAATGTCGCGGACGAGGCGAATGTGACCGCAGCGCTCGATGCGGCGCAGTCGGCGCATGGCGTAGCGCGGGTGCTCGTCAACTGCGCGGGCATCGTCCACGCGATCCGCATCGTCGACAAGGAGGGCAATCCGCACCCGCTCGACGCGTATCGCAGGACGGTCGAGGTCAATCTGGTCGGCACGTTCAACATGATCTCGAAATTCGCGGCGCGGCTGATCGCGGCGGGTATCGAGGGCGAGGAAGCGGGCGTGGTGGTCAATACCGCGTCGGTCGCGGCCTATGACGGGCAGATCGGGCAGGCGGCCTATGCCTCGTCCAAGGGCGGCGTGGTCGGGCTGACGCTCCCGGCCGCGCGCGATCTGGCGCAACATCGCATCCGTGTCGTCTCGATCGCCCCGGGCATCTTCCTGACCCCGATGCTGATGGGCTTGCCGCCTGCCGCGCAGGAATCGCTTGGCAAGCAGGTGCCGCACCCCAGCCGCCTTGGCCACCCGGACGAATATGCGCAGCTGGTCGAGAGCATCGTCGCCAATCCGATGCTCAACGGCGAGGTGATCCGCCTCGACGGTGCGATCCGCATGGCGCCGCGCTGAGATGAGCGCGGTTCTCCTCGAGCGCGAGGGCGGGGTCGCGCGGATCACGCTCAACCGGCCCGATGTCGGCAATGCGCTCGACATTCCGATGGCGCGCGAACTGCTCGAAGCGGCGATCGCGGTGGACGAGGACGATGCCGTCCGCTGCGTGGTGCTGACCGGTGCAGGCAAGCTGTTCTGCGCGGGTGGCGATGTCGGCGCGTTCGCGGGGGCGGGTGACAGATTGCCTGGCTTCCTCAAGGAGATCACCGCCAGTCTTCATACGGCGCAACAGCGCTTCGCGCGGATGGATAAAGCGCTGGTGACGGCGATCAACGGATCGGTCGCGGGGGCGGGGGTCGGGCTCGCGATGCTGGGCGATATCGCGCTGGCGAGTCCGAAGGCGAGCTTCACGCTGGCCTATACCGGCC
>DATIGZ010000579.1:0-2432 GCA_035481255.1 Sphingomonas sp.
ACCACGCAACCCTGCCTGCGGGCAGCCAGTTCTTCTTCGACAGCGCCGGATCGACGGACAAGACGCTCAAACTTTATGAGGGTCACTATCACGACCTGCTCGCCGACATCCGCAAGGAGGGCGTGATGGCGGACATTCGCGGCTGGCTCGACGCGCGCCTCTAATATGGCCTCCCTTCCGAGGGGAAAGACTGTCGCCCATTGACTGAAGGGTGCGGCGGCGCCAGATGCGCCGCACCCGGCCGGTCGCCATCGACCAGCCCCATGCGCCGCCTCTTTCGGGTTTCCGGCCCGCGCATGATGTTTCGAGCCCGCGACAGACTGGAAGTCTCATGGCGTGGGCGATCCTCGGCATTGCCGTCGTTACTGAAATCATCTGGGCGCTCAGCCTCAAATGGGCGGCGAGCGCCGGCAGCTGGCACGCGTCGCTGGTCCCCGTGACGCTCAGCTTCATCAACATGGGGCTGCTGGCGCTGGCGATGCGCGACCTGCCCGCGGGCACCGCCTATGCGGTTTGGACCGGGCTGGGCGCGGTCGGAGTGATCCTGGCCGGAATCATGCTCTTCGGCGACCGCGTGTCCCCGGTGCAGGCCGCATTCATGGCGCTGACCGTAATCGGTGTCGCGGGAACCAAGCTGTTCGCGCCGGCGTGAGAATTCCCATTGCGAACGGGTGACTTTCGCCTGCGCGCCCATTATCATCGGCGCTCGGTGAAAGGATGATGCTCTCGATGTTTGGACGATCGCGGTCGCATGCCATTGCGGCGCTGCCCCTGCTTGGCCTTGCCCTTGGCGTACCTGCGCTCGCGCAGCAGGTGACCGCGCCACCGCCCGCGACGTCGACGATCCCGGCGCCTTCGCAGACGGCGCCCCAGCCCGCCCCGGTGCAGGTCGCCCCGGTCCAGATCCCGCTGCCCGTGCTCAGCCCCGATCAGGCGCAGCAGGTGCGCCGCCTGATCGTACAAGGCCGGATCGCGCAGGGATTGCGCTATTCGACCGCCGAGGCCGAAGTGCTGCCCGCCGACGATACCGGGCTGGTGCGCGCGGCGCTCGATTATGCCCGCGCGATCCATATCGGCCGGCTCGACACCGCCGACTTCCAGGAGGATTGGGCGCTGCGCCCCGCCGCATGGGATCCGCTCCCCGGCTTTGCCAGGGCCGTCGCGGAAAATAGCCTGTCGCAATGGTTCGCCGGGCTGACGCCGCAATATGAAGGCTATGACAATCTCCGTAAGGGCCTTGCCCGGTACCGCCGGATCGAAACCGCGGGCGGTTGGGGCAGCATCGCCGCGGGCCCCGACCTGACCGTCGGATCGAGCGGTCCGCGCGTCGCGGCGCTGCGCACGCGCCTCGCGGTGGAAGACGGCGAAGTCGCGGGCAGCGGCGACAAGTTCGACGCCGCGCTCAAGGAAGCCGTGGTCCGCGCCCAGCGCCGCTACGGGCTGCGCCCCACCGGCACCGTCTCCACCGGCACGCTCGCCGGACTCAACGTTCCCGTCTCCAGCCGCATCCGCCAGATCATGGCGAACATGGAGCGCTGGCGCTGGATGCCCAAGGAAATGCCCACCGACCGCATTCAGGTGAACATCGCCGCCGCTCAGGTCGCGGTGTTCGAGGGCGACCGCCCGGTGATGTCGATGCGCGGGGTGACCGGCAAGCCCGGCGGAGGCGAGACGCCGATGCTCCAGTCGAACATCCATTCCGTCGTGCTCAACCCGCCGTGGAACGTCCCCGCCGGTATCGCCCAGCGCGAGCTGTTCCCGAAGGGCGCGGCCTATCTCGCGCGCAACGGGTTCAAGGTGATCGGCACCGGCGCCAACCGCCGGCTCCAGCAGGCGCCGTCGCAATCGGCGCTCGGCAAGTACAAGTTCGATTTCAACAACCCGTTCGCCGTGTACCTCCACGACACGCCGTCCAAGGGTACCTTCTCGCGCTACGACCGGCTTGCGTCGCATGGCTGCATCCGGCTCGAGCGTCCGGCCGATCTCGCGCGATTGCTGCTCGAGGGCAGCGCGCAATGGACGCCCGAGGCGATCGACGGCGCGCTGGCCAAGGGCGACACGGTGCGCGCCGCATTGCCCAATCAGGTCGCGGTCTACCTGCTTTACTGGACCGCCTATGCCAGCGGCACCGGCACGATGAACTTCCGCGGTGACCCCTATGGCTGGGACAAGACGCTCGCGACCAAGATCGAGAAGCGCTCCGCCGCCCAGGCGCTCGCCGCGCGCTAGAAATGAACGGCACCGGCCCGCTCCACCGCCCGGCCACCCAATAGGATACTGGCGTTGGGTGGCCGGGCGGGGGAGCGGGCCGGTGCCGCAACCGGTTTAGCCTGCTGAACCGAACCAAGGACGATCATGAGCGAGCGTATCTGGACTGCAGGCCTGGTGGTGATCGGCGACGAGATCCTCTCGGGCCGTACACAGGACAGGAA
>DATIGZ010000580.1:0-7327 GCA_035481255.1 Sphingomonas sp.
GTTCGGGAGCGCGTACCTCATTCCCGCCTTCGCTGTCTCGGTGCTCGGCTTCACCCCGACCGATGCCGGGCAGCTGCTGCTGCCAAGCGGCGCGCTGTTCGCGGGCGCATTGCTGCTCGCGGCGTGGCTGATGCAGGGCCGGGGGCTGTCGCCGATCGCGACGGTCCCGTTCGGTATCCTGCTGATCATGGCGGCGATGTGGATGCTGTCCGGGTCCAGCGGTGAGAGCGGCGCGGGCGACATGATGCCGGCGGTGCTGCTGCGCGGTTTGGGGCTCGGTTTCCTGTTCCTGTCGATCACCCTGATCGCGTTCAACGCGCTGCCCCGGGCCACCCTCGCCTCGGGCATCGCCCTCTTCAACATCGGGCGGCAGCTCGGCGGGCTGATCGGCGTGGCCGGGCTGCAGACCGCGATCGACCAGCAGGTGGCGGCGAGCCAGACGGTGCTGGGTTCGGCGCTCAACCCCGGCGCGCCCGCGGTCGCCGAGCGGTTGGCATCGACGGTCTCGCTCCTGGCCGGGCGCGGGATGGATCCCGGAAGCACGGCCAGGGCCGCGGCCGCAATGCTGGGCCGCGCAGTGCGGAGCGAAGCGACGGTGATCGCGTTCGACACGGCCTTTATGCTCGTGGCGTTGCTCTTCGTCGCCGCGGCGCCGCTGATCGTCGGCCTCAAGATCGCGCTCAAGCGCAGGCGCCAGCGTCTCGATATGGCAGGAGCAGGGGCATGACCATGCGAACCTTCGTCACCGCGACCGCGATCGGTGCTGGTCTGGCGGGCTGCACCGTCGGACCCGACTATCGCGAGCCGGCACCGATCGCCGCCACCGCCAATGCGTGGATCGCGCCGGTGAGCGGCGCGGAGGTCGACGCCGCGTGGTGGACCAAGTTTCACGATCCGCTGCTGACCGAGCTGGTGATGTCAGCCATTGTCGGCAACAAGGATCTGGCCGAGGCGAATGCACGCCTGCGCGAGGCGCGAGCCAATCGCGACGCGGTGCGCGGGCGGGCGGCGCCGCAAGCTGGCATGTCCGCCGCGGCGGCACAGAACCGTCTGAGCGAGAACGGTCAGCTCCCGGTCGGCAAGGTGCCTGGCCTTGGCCCTGATCTCTCGATCTACGATATCGGGTTCGACGCGGCGTGGGAGATCGATCTGTGGGGCGGAACGCGGCGCGCGATCGAGGGCGCCGAAGCGCGCGGGCAGTCGATGGAAGAGATGCGGCGAGCGGCGATCCTGCAGATCATCGCCGAAGTGGTGCGCGCCTATATCGAGCTTCGCGCCGCGCAGAGCCTGCAGGCGAATGCGATCGCCGACGCGAGCGCCCAGAGTGACATCGCGCGGCTGGTCGCGGAGCGGTTGCGCGTCGGCGCCGCCTCCCGCTTCGATCTTGTGCGTGCGCAGAGTCAGGCACGCAGCACGGCAGCGACGATCCCCGGCTTCGAGAGCGAGGCCGCGGCGGCGGCCTTCCGGCTCGCGCTCCTGCTCGGTGAACCGCCCGAGAGCCTCTACGACCGGCTGCGCCAGCCCGGCCCGCTTCCGCCGACCGGGATCGAGATCAGCGCCGGGCTGCGATCGGACCTGCTGCGCCGCCGCCCGGACATCCGCCAGGCTGAGCGCGACCTTGCCGCCGCGACTGCCGATATCGGCGTCGCCACCGCGGAACTCTTTCCCCGCATTTCGTTGCTGGGCGGGATCGGCCAGCAGGCACGTACGCCCGGCGATCTCTTCTCAGGCAGCAGCCTCCGCTTCCAGTTCGGTCCGGCGCTGCGCTGGCCGATCTTCTCGGGTGGGCGCATCCGGGCACAGGTCCGAGCGGCCGACGCGCGCGCCGATGCTGCGCTGATACGATACGAGCGGGCCGTGCTCGTCGCGCTGGCCGATAGCGAGACGGCGATCAACCGGTACGCGTCGGCACAGCGTGCCGGGGCAGAGCGCGACGCTGCGCAAGCGGCAGCGGCGGAGGCCGTGCGGCTCGCGCGGCTGCGCTACACAGCCGGGGAGGATGATCTGACTGCGCTGCTGCAAGCTCAGGCGTCATTCAGCACGGCGGACCGGCTGCGGATCCAGGCGGCGGCTGTCCAGCTGCAGTATGTCGCGTCGCTCTACAAGGCGCTGGGTGGCGGGTGGGAGGAGGTCGAGGGTTCGATCCGTCCATAGAAGTTGGAATCGCGCCGTCGATCTCATCGCACCATCGCCGACAACGCGGTCAGATCCAGCGCCTGCCAGACAGCTTGACGTGCCTTTAGCCGCGCATCGCTCTCGCCATGATAGGCGCCCTGGGGCGTGCGCAGCACGATCATCTGGATGTCGCCCATCCGCCCGCTGTCGAAATAGTGGGGATTCACTTCCCAAATCTGAAGTCGCGGATCGCAATCAGCGGTCAGTTCCATCGACAACATCGACCGGTCGAGGCAGGCTGGCCGCGCCGCGGCGTCCGGGGTCAGGCGCTGCGAAAGGTCGCGCCACGGGAGCGGCTGCTGCGCGCCGGGCGGCAGATTGGCTGCTTCCCGCTTCACCTGTTCCGCCACGTAGCGCTTTCCGGACACCGGAACGAGCAGCGGACGGCCATTGGTGAGCAGGATTTCACCCGTCGCCAGCCGGATTATTCGTCCGTCGAACTCCGGCTTCATCACGAACCAGTTCGCCCGCCCACCCTCGGCATCGCGCACCCGTGCACGGTTGGCTTCGAAGGTGCTGAGGGTGGAATTGATGATCAGCTCGACACCCCCGCCGGTCATCCGATGGCAGCGCCCATTCTCGAACTTGATCGGGCTGAACACCGATACCGATCCGGCGAACACGCCATGCCGCCTGACGGTTTCCAGATAGCTCATCAGGCGGTGGCAGACGGGCGCCGACGGAGCGTTGACCGAAGGCATCGCCGCTAATTGCGCGATGATTGCGTCCATGGACGAGCGAAAGCCGCGAAACGCGACGGGGTCGAAGCCCGGAACTGCGGTTTTCGGATCGATCTGACGTTCGAAGCGGCCATCGGCGCCGCTCTGAACGATGGGAATCTGTTGTGCCGATGCCGGGGCGTGCGGCACCAATCCAGCCAGCGCAAGCGCGAAACCCGGTGAGAAGCGAAGCAATGTCATGAACGGCCTCCCTGGCGGCAGACTGCCGCGCGACCAGCGCGCCTAGGAGATCGATGTGCGCCGCTTCACCCGCGCCGCGACAGGGAGCGACGCGGGGCCGCTGAACCGGGTTGATCGCTCCCTTGGCGGGCTTCGTCGCGCCGGTGCCGGTCGATCGCACGATGATCCCGATTGGATGGATGTCGAAGGCAGGTCCGGACCATCGGACCTAGTGCGGCACCGAAATCCAATAGGAGATTCCAGTGACGCCGTTGCGTTCATTCCCTGCTTTCGCGGTCGGCCTGATCCTGTCTGGCGTCGCGACACCGGCCATCGCCGCACAATGCGTGAGCGGATGGACCGGCTCGATCAACTATTCCCGGACTCAGTCGATGAGTTCGAACAAGACCGTGCCGCGCATCTCCGGCAAGGGCACCGAGACCAGCAATTTCAACCTGGCCTATCATTACGGGGCACGGATCGCGGTGCGCGCGCAGGCGGGGTCGAGCGTGAGTACGGGCCTCGCCAACATCAACATGACGTCGAGCTCGACCGAAACCAAGTCCGCGCAGGACATCGATGTGTGCCCGCGGACGAAGGAGCGCCATCAGGTTTCCGGCAGCTTCGTCGACAAGACTCAGACGCGCGGTACCGGGAACGGTCTCGAGGCTGAGGTCCATATCGGCGAGGACAGTGACGGCACCTACACCGTCAGCGTTATTCTGCCCGAAATCGAGGGCCTCGTCAGCGGATCGTCGAGCGCGAGCTATAGCGGGCAATGCACGCCGCGGCAGGGCGTCAACCGCAGCATTCCCGAATCCCCGGTCAAGATCGACGGTGAGCGCTTCGGCACCGAGGGAGATGACCGCATGAACCCGCGCGACCCGAACCGGCTGTCGGGCAGCTTTTCCAAGACGTGGCAGAACGTCACCCAGACGCTGAGCTGGAACCTGCGCCGCTGCGGTCCGAAGCTGCGGCTGGTGGACCTCAAGTTCGAGGACATGAAGTTTCCCAAATGGGACGACTGGCGGGAGATCAGCGAGCAGGTCGGCACGATCGACGGCAACCGTGTCCGGATCACCGCGATCGTCGCCAACGACAGCGACCAGGAACAGTCGGCGACGGTCAAGCTCAAGGAAACCTACAAGGGCGACAAATGGGACGGCGCGAAGCCTGACAGTCCGATGGACGAACTGTCGGTGGTCATTCCCGCCGGCGCAGAGCAGGAGGTCAGGTTCGACTGGGATAGCTCGGGCTACGCCTGGTACGACGACGGTCGCCCGCGCCTGGCCCAGCGCATTCGCGCCGAGCTGGAAGACAAGGGCAAGAAGGTCGACGAGCAGGTCAAGAACATCACGGTCGCGCCCCGGCCACTCGTACTGGTGCATGGCTTGTGGTCGAATTGGGGTGCCTGGGCGACGTGGCAGAACATCCTGACCACCAGCCACAGCTATGGCTGGAAGGCGTTCCCGGTCGGCGAGAAACCCGAGCATGGCCGGATGAACACCGGCGAGGAGCCCGGCAACTTCGGGCCGACCAACACGATCGCGCAGAATGCCTTCGAACTCGCCAAATATGTCGAATATGCCCAGAAGGACCGCAACGCTTGGCATGTCGATCTGGTCGCGCATTCGATGGGCGGCCTGATCAGCCGGCGCTACATCCATGCGATGATGCCGAGCTATGCCGACGGCAAGCCGCAGGTCACGCGCCTGATCATGCTCGGCACGCCCAATATGGGCAGCCCTTGCGCTGATGTACTGAGCGGTACGTTGGATCTGCTGGGCGAGCAGATGGACGCGCTGCGCGAGCTGCGACAGGATTCGGTCGCGCAGTTCAACGCCGAGCATGTCGAGCGCAAGGGCGTCGAATTCTCGGTCCTCGCCGGAAATCCGCTGCCGACCATGTGCAAGACGATCGGATGGAATGACGGCGTCGTCACGGTGCCGTCGGCCCGCTGGACCATCGCCGATGCCGAAGAGACGAAACTAATCCACACCGACCTCACGGGCACAGCGCCCTTCTCGTCGTTCGTGAAGCCGCGCCTCGCCAAGGGGCCGAAGGCTCAGCAGTCGGCTGGCGGCGGTAGCGGTGCCAAGACGTCCGCACGGATCATGCTGACGGTCGATGACGGCCCTGCCACGGCGGCGCCTGACAAGCCCGATTTCGCGAAGCTGGTGAAGCTTGCGCCCGGCCAAACGGCCGATGTGGCGGTGCCGGTCAAGGCGGCGCGCAATCTGGGCATCACGCTGATCGCGTCGAGTGCGGTATCGGCGACCTTGATCGACGAGAAGGGGACGGTCGCCGCCGCCAATCTCACCGCGACGCCCGAAGCGACCCAGCCTGTCCGCTCGCTGTTCGTCGATCGCCCCGTCCTTCGCGGGAGCTGGACACTCAAGCTGCACAACACCGGCGACACCGAACGCAAGGCGCTGCTGTCGAGCTGGTCCAGCGCCGATTGAGCCTTTGCCCTTTTCAGGAGAATGAAGATGAAGACCCTGCCCCTTTTCGCATTGGCTGGCGGCCTCGCGCTTGCCGGCGGCGCGATGTTGCCGTCGCCCGCCCGTGCGCAGGACGACTGCGCCACCCAGGCCAAGAAGCGGCGCCCGAGCCTGTTCGGCGCGGAAGGCGCGGGAGGCCTGTTCAGACGGCTCGAGGGCGTTGCGCGCGGCGATCGCAACTTGGGAAGGGACCTCAAGGACACCGCGGAGACCGCTGCCTCGCAACGCGCGAGCGAGGCGACATCGGTTGCGGCCTGCCGGGCCACTCAGCCCAAAAAGCCAAAGGAGGACGCTGAAGCCGCGCCGCCATCATCCGATGCGGCGCGTCCGGCCGAGACCGCGACCGAGCGCGCGGCGCGGCGTCAGGCGGAGAGCGACAAGCAATATCCCAGCCGCATGGACATCCCGCAGGAATGGCGCACGGCCAAGGACGCCTATACCGAATTCGGCAAGGTGCGCTGTACCGGCTGCGAGGGCGGCTTCGCCTATTCCGGCTGGCCGAGCTGGCCGCGCGACGAGTTCGACGGCAAGCAGAATGGCAGCGAGACCCGTCTGTCGCGCCTGCCGATCGGCCACGTCCATCGCTGGACCGCCAACGGCTTCGCCGGAACGCTGAGCATCGACAGCGAGGAGACCGTCAACGGCTTCCGCTGCCGCAAGATGACCTATCGCCTGGCCAAGGACGGCAAGAGCGCCGAGCGGCCCGGCTTGATGTGCTGGGGTAAGTCCAACCAGTTCTCGGCCAATGACAGTTGGGTCGGCGTGTTCTGATGATGCACGCAGCTATGAGGCATATGCTCGTGCTCGCCAGCGCGATCACCATCGCGGGCTTAGCGCTTCAGGCAAGGACCAGACGGGGGTCGCCGGGCGGTGGAGGCAAACCAGCAGCGGCAACGAGCTGGTGGTTGCGCCGCGCATAGAGCTCCTGCCCAATGTCGGCGTTACGGCCAGTCCAGCCCGGGCGGCAGCGCCGGCTATTGGGGAACGCCGATACCCCAGCGACTGACCATTATCGGGGCACAGCGGCCGGCGCCCGATGGCTAGCGAGAGGAATATCCGAGTGGGCTTTGAACGATCCGGTTTGCATCTCAGCGCTCGGGCCACGCTGACTACAAACTATGCTCAGCGATAACAGCATGGATAACAACGGGAAATTAACGGAGTGTCGCCAACTGAGAGCATAGACGCTTTATTGGTGAACAGGCATGTTCTCAGGACCTCTGTCGCAAATCGGACGCAGTTCCGATGCCATGCTCAAGGAGCAGTTCGCCAATCTGCGCGGGCAGATACCCCTGATGTACGGGTTGATGTTCATCAACGCCTGGTTCCTGGGCATCGTCACCTACCGCGACGTCCCTGTTGCGCTCAGCCTCGGTGTGCCCGCAATCCTTACAATGATGATTGGCGTGCGTTGTGTGGTCTGGATTCTACGCCGCCAAAGAGAGCCAACCCCGCAGCAAATCCGGCGCTATTTCTATGGTACGATCGGCATTGCTGCAGCGCTGAGCGCGGCGTTCGGTGGTTGGGGGCTGCTGCTGCTCAGCCACGAGGATCCGGTGCGCACCACTTCGGTGGCATTGTATATTTTCCTCGGCTCCATTGGCTGCTGTTACTGTTTGCAGAGCCTGCCGATCGCAGGCCGGCTGGTCTTGCTGTTCGGTGCAATGCCGGTGACGATGCGACTGTTGCTTTCCCACGACTGGTTTCTCGTGGGGATTGGACTGACATTCGTTTTGGTAGCCTGTGTTATCC
>DATIGZ010000581.1:0-4255 GCA_035481255.1 Sphingomonas sp.
CTCAATATCACCTTCGGCACCGCGCAGGTTCTGCTGAACGTGCTGTGGTGGATCATCGTCGTCCAGGCGATCCTGTCGGTGCTGATCGCGTTCAACGTCATCAACACGTACAACGACTTCGTGAGCGCGCTGTGGCGCGGGCTCAACACGCTGACCGAGCCGGTCTATCGCCCGATCCGCCGCATCCTGCCCGATACCGGACCGATGGATTTCGCGCCGTTCGTGGTGCTGATCCTGATCTGGATCCTGCAGGACGCGATCGTTCCCCGCGTCGCCGTCGCGCTGATCCGCAGCGCCGCCTGACCCGGCCCTGGCAGGACAGCGCGGACGGCATCCGCATCGCGGTACGGGTGACGCCGCGCGCGTCCAAAAGCGTCTTCGCGGCCGGAACGCCCGAACATTTCGCCGTCAGACTCGCCGCGCCACCCGTCGAGGGAGCAGCCAACGCGGCATTGACTGTACTGGTCGCAAAGACGTTTGGCGTGGCGAAGCGTGACGTATCGCTGGTCGCGGGTGAGACCTCCCGGATCAAGCGGCTGACCATCAAGGGCGACGCTTCGGCGCTGGCGGGAATCGCGGCAGAGTTATATGGGGCGAGCCATGACGGCTGAGATCATCGACGGTAAGGCATTTGCAGCGGGCCTTCGCGCCCGCGTGGGCGAAGCGGCGGCTGCATTCGAGGCGAAGGCGGGCCGCAAGGCAGGCCTCGCTGTGGTACTGGTGGGTGAGGATCCGGCCTCCGCTGTCTATGTCCGCAGCAAGGGCAAGGCGACGACCGCCGCCAATATGGCGAGTTTCGAGCATCGCCTGTCCGCCGACACCGATCAGGCGACATTGGTCGCGCTGGTCGACAGCCTCAACGCCGATCCGGCGGTCGACGGTATCCTCGTCCAGCTTCCACTGCCCGCGCATCTCGACGAGCAGGATGTGCTGCTGAGGATCAGCCCCGACAAGGACGTCGACGGCTTTCACCCGGTCAATGCCGGCCGCCTTGCCACCGGCATCGACGGCTTCGTACCCTGCACGCCGCTCGGCTGCCTGATGCTGCTCAAGGATCAGCTCGGCGACCTGTCGGGCAAGGACGCGGTGGTGATCGGCCGCTCCAACATCGTCGGCAAGCCGATGGCCGCGTTGCTGACCGCGGCGAGCGCAACCGTGACGCTCGCGCATTCGCGGACGAAGGATCTGCCGGGCCATGTCGCCCGCGCCGATATCGTCGTCGCGGCGGTGGGCCGGGCAGGCTTCGTCAAGGGCGAGTGGCTGAAACCCGGAGCGACCGTGATCGATGTCGGCATCAACCGTACCGACAATGGCCTCACCGGCGACGTCGAGTTCGACAGCGCGGCATCGGTCGCGGGCGCGATCACCCCGGTTCCGGGCGGCGTCGGGCCGATGACCATCGCCTGCCTGCTGCGCAACACGCTGGTCGCCGCGCATCGCCGTGAAGGGCTGGCGCTGGACGCGGCCGCGCTGTGATCCTCGCGGCCCTGCTGCTGGCACAGGCGGGAACGGCGGTGGACGCCGAACACGCCTTCAACCGCGTCGCTCAAACCGAAGGTCAGTGGACCGCGTTCCGCCGTTACGCGACCGAAGACGCGGTGATGTTCGCGCCCAAACCGGTCAATGCCCAGGCCTTCCTCAAGAACCGCAAGAACCCGCCCTTTTCGGTGCAGTGGTGGCCGGCGGAAAGCTATGTCGCGTGCGACGGAACGGTGGCTGTGAACACCGGCCCTTGGGCCGCGGCGCGCGGATCGGGCTTCTTCACCACCGTGTGGACAGCACAGGCCGATGGCGGATGGAAATGGGTCTATGACGGGGGCGACGCGCTGAAGGCGCCGCGCACCCTGCCCGAGCGACCCAGGATGCGCCGCGCGGCGTGCGTCGCGGTGCCGCCCTCAACGCCCGCGATGGCGGGGCCGGACCAGGGCGCCGGCGCATCACGCGACGGTTCGCTACGCTGGCGCTGGGCGATGGCGGCTGACGGCAGCCGCAGCTTCACCGCGTCGATCTGGACCGGGAAACGGTTCGAGGACGTCATCATCGATCGCGTCTCCGCGCCGCAGTAGCCGGGCTGGTCCCCGCGCATTGCGCAGACTGGCACTTGTGATGATGTAACATTGCGAATAAGGGGGCGCGTTTCCAGTCGCAGGACGTGTACCCCATGAAGCGTAGCGCCGCCCTCCTCGCCACCACCCTGTTCACCCTCCCCGCCGTCACCACGGCCGCCGCCGCGCAGACCGCCTCGCATGCCGAGCGCGACGCCACCAGCCGCAGCGCGGTGCATGGCGATTCGGACGAGGAGGTGGTGATCACCGCGCCCTATGTCGCTGATCTCGACCTGCTCGCGGGTGCGTCGGTGGTCTCGGGGGACGAGCTGGTGCGCGATATCCGCGGGCAGATCGGCGACACGCTGACTAAGGTGCCCGGGGTTTCCGCCACCTCCTTCAGCCCGGGCGCGTCGCGACCGGTGCTACGCGGTTTTCAGGGCGAGCGCGTCCGCGTGCTCTCCGACGGGCTCGGCACGCTCGACGTCTCCAACACCTCGACCGACCATGCCGTGTCGATCGACCCGCTCACCGCCGAGCGGATCGAGGTGCTGCGCGGCCCCGCGGTGTTGCTGTTCGGCAGTCAGGCGATCGGCGGCGCGGTTAATGTGATCGACCGCCGCATCCCGCGCGCGGTGCCCGAGAAGGGCTTTCATGTCGACGCGGTCGGCACTTATGGTTCGGCGGCGGAAGAGCGCAGCGGCGGCGCGGCGGTGGACATCGCGCTCGACAAGCAGTTCGTGCTCCATCTCGACGGCAGCTACCGCAAGACCGATGACGTCCGCGTCGGCGGCTATGTGCTGAGCGCCCCGTTGCGGGCCGAGCAGCTGGCCGTTGCAGCCGAGGAAACCGCCGAAGGGCATCTCGACGAGGCGGCCGAAGCGACCGCGCTCGCCAATCAACGCGGCCGCCTGCCCAACAGCGGCACGCGCACCTACACGCTGGGCGGCGGGCTTTCGCTGATCAACGACGGCGGCAGCCTCGGCTTCTCGGTCGGCTATTACGACACCAATTACGGCGTGCCCGCGCGGCCCGGCGCCGGGCATCACCATGACGGCGGCGCCGAAGAGGATCATGGCGAAGAGAATGTCACCATCGGCCTCCACCAGTGGCGCGCGGATCTGCGCGGCGAGGTGAACGTCAATGGCGGGTTCCTCGACAAGATTCGCGTGCGCGCCGGCTATTCGGACTATGAGCATACCGAGTTCGAGGGCGACGAGGTCGGCACCGTCTTCGCATCGACCGGGTTCGAGGGGCGGCTCGAGCTGGTGCAGGCCGACCGCAATGGCTGGCGCGGCGTGATCGGCTTCCAGGGCTTTACGCGGGACTTTTCGGCGACCGGCGCGGAAGCGTTCGTGCCGGAGAATGTCACCGATCAGTACGGCCTGTTCACCCTGCAGGAAGTCAATCTGGGCAAGCTCGGACTCGAGGGCGCGCTGCGCTACGAGCATACCGGCGTGCGTTCCAACAGCGTCAAGCTGGGGTTGGACGAGGATGCGCCGCTCGGGCGGGTCGACCGCAGCTTCGACGCGTTTTCAGGCGCCGTCGGCCTGTCCTACGAGCTTGCCCCGCGGATCAAGGTCGGGGTCAACGCCTCGCGCGCCGTCCGCGCCCCTTCGGCCGAGGAGCTGTTCTCCAACGGCCCGCACGTCGCGACCCAGGCCTATGAAGTCGGCGACCCGACCTTCCGCACCGAGAAGAGCTGGGGCGGCGAAATCTATGCCCGCGGCACCCTCGGCAAGGTCAAGTTCCAGCTGGCCGGCTACGCCAACTGGTTCACCGACTATATCTACGAGACCGAGACCGGCCTCGAGATCGACGAGCTGCCGGTGTTCCAGTACCGCCAGGCCGACGCCCGCTATATCGGCGTCGAGGGCGAGGTTTCGGCGACGCTGGTCCAGCGGGGCGAATTCACGCTCGGCGGCAACCTTGTCGCCGATTATGTCCGCGCCACGCTGGAGGACGGCAGCCCCGTCCCGCGCATCCCGCCGTTCCGCGTCCTTGCCGGGATCGACGCCAGCCACGGCCCGTTCGGCGAGAAGCGCGAGACCGCACTCATCCTCTCCGCCAACAACCTCTTCGACGTCGAGGCGCGGCGGCATGCCTCGTTCACCAAGGATTTCGTGCCGCTCGCCGGCCGCGACATCCGCGTCGCGGCCCGGTTGAGCTTCTAAAGGTTGCCCCCCGGCGGGCGCTGCTGCCCTTACAAG
>DATIGZ010000582.1:0-7561 GCA_035481255.1 Sphingomonas sp.
GTCCTCGACCAGCTTCATCAGCCGGCGCTCGACCGGCGCGAGCACGGGACCAAGCTCATGCCCGCGCTTCAGGACGGCGCCGGCCTCGTTGACCAGCGCCCACATGCCCTGCCGGTTGCGCAACGCCGGGCGCTTCTCGACGCGGAACTCCGGGCGTTCGGCGGCGCGGCGAAAGGCCGCGAAGATCGCAGCGTCCCGCCCGAGCTGGATGGCATAGTCGCGCCAGTGTCCGGCGGCGACCATCCGGCCATAAAGGTCGAGGATGCGGTTCAGCTCCGCGCGTTCAAACCCGATCTGGGCGGGTGCCCTGAGCGGAAAGGGGGTTACCGTCCCCGTCACGCGCGGTCGCGCTGCTTCCCGGTGCGGCCCGTAGCCTCACGCTCGGCAAGAAGCTCGTCGAGCCGCTTGCCCATTGCCTCCAGCTCGCAGCGCAGGATCTCGACCTTTTGCGTCGCAGGATCGAACATCTCGCTGCACGGCGTGCCGTACGGAACGAAGTCCTTCTGCCACTTGTCCGCCTCGACCAGCGTCGCCTTGGCGGGGATGCCCACCATCACCGCACCCTCGGGCACATCCTTGGTGACGACAGCATTGGCGCCGATTCGAGCGCGAGGGTTGACCGTGATCGGACCCAGCACCTGGGCGCCCGAACCGATGATCACGCCGTCCATCAGCGTTGGGTGCCGCTTGCCCGCGACTCCATTGTCGGGGCTGGTGCCGCCCAGCGTCACGCACTGATAGATGGTGACGTCGTTGCCGATCTCAGCGGTCTCGCCGATCACGACAAAGCCATGGTCGATAAAGAAATTGCGACCGATCTTCGCACCCGGATGGATGTCGATTCCGGTCAGCCAGCGCGACGTGTGATTCACGAAGCGGGCGAGGAAGAACAACTCCGCGCCGTAAAGCCGATGCGCGACGCGGTGCCAGAACACCGCCCACACGCCCGGATAGAGCAGAATTTCCGCGCGACTCCGCGGCGCGGGATCTCGCGCGCGGATTGAATCCAGATAGGCTCCCAGACCACCGAACATGAACAGGCCCCTTTTATCAGTAACCCGATTTAGGCATCAAGCGGCGCGTTTTCCAGTTTGGCGCGTTTCCGGCTTGGCCCTACTAAACACGATGTATCTTGTAGGGATTGGGAGACCCCGCCAAACCGGGGTGCCTGTGACGATGATGTGACTGCAGTGAAAGGGATTTGATGTTCGAAGCGATCGACTTCCAGGCACTTCTTCCCTTCATCGCAGTCGGCTTTGCCGCGCAGATCGTGGACGGCGCGCTGGGCATGGCGTTCGGCGTCATTTCCTCCACGCTGTTGGTCAGCGTGCTGGGCGTTCCACCGGCGACCGCTTCGGCGGGGGTCCACCTTGCCGAATGCTTCACCACCGGCGTTTCGGGCATCAGCCATGCAATTCACAAGAATGTGAACTGGAGGCTGTTCTTTCGCCTTCTCGTCCCCGGTGTGATCGGTGGCGTTACCGGCGCCTATCTGCTCACGTCGCTTGACGCATCGATTACGCGGCCCTTCGTGATGGGCTATCTGGCGCTGATCGGCATCTATCTGCTGTGGCGCGGCATCAGCTTCCCGACCCGCCACCATAAAGAGCCGAAGATTGTCGAGCCGCTTGGGCTTGCCGGCGGATTCCTCGATGCGGCCGGCGGTGGCGGCTGGGGCCCGGTGGTGACCAGCAACCTGCTGATCCAGGGGACGCAGCCCCGCTATACCATCGGTACGGTCAACAGCGTCGAGTTCTTCCTGACCCTGTCGGTGTCGATCACCTTCATCTTCCATCTCGGCCTGTCGGCCTTCACCGAAGCGGTGGTCGGCCTGCTGGTCGGCGGCGTGCTAGCCGCGCCCTTCGGTGCGCTGCTCGCCAAGCGCGTGCCGACCAAGACCCTGCTGATCCTTGTCGGCATCGTTCTGACGCTCACAAGCAGCTACAGTGTGTACCGGGCCTTGGTCTGACGGTGTCGATCAATTTCAATTGATTGAGTGATTGTCTCGATCAATCCAAACGAGACTTCCTGTTTCATCTCCGTTGCAGTGCAACCTATATGCGGCGTCGCACAAGTTGCACTGCATCATAACGGAGAAACCAGACATGGCCCTCATCGGAAGCTCGCTTAAGCCGTTCACCGCGACCGCCTTCAAGGAAGGCAAGTTCGTCGACGTCACCGACGCCGACGTGCGCGGCAAGTGGGCCGTCTTCTTCTTCTATCCGGCCGACTTCACCTTCGTCTGCCCGACCGAGCTTGAGGACCTGGCCGACGTCTATCCGACCCTGCAGAAGATGGGCGTCGAGGTGTATTCGGTCTCGACCGACACGCATTTCAGCCACAAGGCATGGCACGACACCTCGCCCGCGATCGGCAAGATCAACTATTACATGCTGGGCGATCAGAACCACAATCTGTCGACCAACTTCGACGTGCTCCGTGAAGGCCAGGGCCTTGCCGACCGCGGCACCTTCGTGATCGATCCGGAAGGCGTGATCCAGATCGTCGAGATCACCAGCGAAGGCGTCGGCCGCAACGCGCAGGAGCTGCTGCGCAAGATCAAGGCGGCGCAGTATGTTGCGGCGCACCCGGGTGAAGTCTGCCCGGCGAAGTGGGAAGAGGGTGAAAGCACCCTGGCCCCGTCGCTCGATCTCGTCGGCAAGATCTAAGCCGAAGACCGACTAAAGCGCCCGCCCCCTCCCCCCTGTGCGGGCGCCCAAGCGGCCCGGGGCTAACTTCCCGTAGCCCCGGGCCGTATTGTTTCCAGTTTCAGGAGTTTCCGATGCTCGACGCACATCTCAAGCAGCAGCTCGAAGGCTATCTCGTTCATATCCGCGAGCCCATCGAACTGGTCGCCAGCCTCGGCGACGATGCCAAATCGCGCGAGCTCGAAACCCTGCTCACCGAAATCGCCGACCTGAGCGGCAAGATCACGCTGGTCCGCAACGACGACAAGCGCCGCCCCAGCTTCATGATCCGCCGCGCCGGCACGGACATCGGCGTGCGTTTCGCAGGCATCCCTATGGGGCATGAGTTCACCAGCCTCGTCCTTGCCCTGCTTCAGGTCGGTGGCCACCCGTCCAAGGCGGCGCAGGACGTGATCGAACAGGTCAAGGGCCTTGAAGGCGAACTGCACTTCGAGACCTATTTCTCGCTGTCGTGCCAGAACTGCCCCGACGTGGTGCAGGCGCTCAACCTGATGGCAGTGCTCAATCCCCAGATCAGCCACGTCGCGATCGACGGCGCGCTGTTCAAGGACGAGGTCGATGCGCGTCAGGTGCTCGCCGTCCCCACCGTCTTCCTCAATGGCGAGCCGTTCGGCTCCGGCCGCATGGAACTCGAGCAGATCGTCGCCAAGCTCGACAGCGGTGCCGATGCCAAGGCTGCGGCGAAGCTCGAGGCGAAGGAGCCGTTCGACGTCCTGATCGTCGGCGGCGGCCCCGCTGGCGCGGCTTCGGCGATCTACACCGCGCGCAAGGGTTTGCGCGTCGGCGTCGCCGCCGAGCGCTTCGGCGGTCAGGTGCTCGACACCATGGGCATCGAGAATTTCATCTCGGTCCCTTACACCGAAGGCCCCAAGCTCGCCGCGCAGCTCGAAAGCCACGTCAAGGACAATGACGTCGATATCATGAACCTGCAGCGCGCCGAGAAGCTCATCCCGGCGTCGCGCGAAGGCGGGCTGCATGAGGTCGTTCTGGCCAATGGCGCGAGGCTCAAGGCCAAGACCGTGATCCTCTCCACCGGCGCGCGCTGGCGGCAGATGGGCGTGCCCGGCGAGGACGAGTATCGCAACAAGGGCGTCGCCTATTGCCCGCACTGCGACGGCCCGCTGTTCAAGGGCAAGCGTGTCGCGGTGATCGGCGGCGGCAACTCCGGCGTCGAGGCGGCGATCGACCTTGCCGGCATCGTCGCGCACGTCACGCTGATCGAATATGACAGCCAGCTGCGAGCCGATGCGGTGCTTCAGCGCAAGCTGGGCACCCTGCCGAACGTCAAGGTCATCACTTCGGCGCTCACCACTCGCGTCAACGGCGCGGAAAAGGTGACTGGCCTCAGCTACAAGGACCGCAACAGCGGTGAGGAGCATGATGTCGAGCTGGAGGGCATCTTCGTCCAGATCGGTCTGGTGCCCAACACCGAATGGCTCAAGGACGCGATCGCCCTCACCCCGCGTGGCGAGATCGAGATCGATGCGCGCGGCGAGACCAGCCAGCCGGGCATCTTCGCGGCCGGCGACTGCACCACCGTTCCCTACAAGCAGATCGTGATCGCGATGGGCGCGGGCTCCACCGCCGCGCTCTCCGCCTTCGATTACCTGATCCGCCTGCCTGCGGAAGAGATCGAGGCGGCGGCGGCCTGATACTTCTAATGGCCGTCGCGGGTGGAAAACCGCGGCGGCCACTCTGGAATACATTCACTCGACCACTTATATCCGCGCCATTCATCGCTCAGGACGATCAATGGCGCAGACTTACCTTCCTACGCTCAAGCAGCTCCAATATCTGGTCGCGCTCAAGGATCACGGTCATTTCGGCCGCGCGGCGGAGGCGAGTTTCGTCACCCAGTCCACCCTTTCCGCGGGGCTGCGCGAGCTCGAAACGTTGATCGGCGTCGTACTGGTCGAGCGCACCCGCCGGGTCGTTCGTTTCACACCGCTGGGCGAGCGGATTGTCGATAAGGCGCGCCGCGTGCTGCGTGAGGCGGAGGAGCTGGCCGATCTTGCCCGTGCCGCCGGACGTCCGCTGTCCGGCGAAATGCGGATGAGCGTCATCCCGACCATCGCGCCTTTCCTGCTCCCGCGTATTCTCCCCCGCCTGCGCGCCGACTATCCCGACCTCAAGCTATTCCTGCGCGAAGAGCCGAGCGGCGCGGCTTGCGAGAGCCTGCACACCGGCCGCACCGATTGCGTGCTGCTCGCCCTTCCCTATGCCTGCGGCGACGTCGAAACCGCGCCGTTGTTCGAGGATCGGCTGTTCGTCGCCTTCCCCGAGGGTGAGTATGAACCCGACCACAAGTCGGTCGCTCCCGCTGAGATCGACGAAACCCGGCTACTCCTGCTCGAGGACGGCCATTGCCTCAAGGATCATGCGCTTGCCGCGTGCAACCGGCCGGAGCTGCGGGCCGAGGCGACGATGCTCGGCACCTCGCTCCACACCATGGTGCAGATGGTGGACAATGGCCTCGGCGTGACGATGCTGCCAGAAATGGCGCTCGACGCCGGCATTCTTGATCACACGCATGTCACGGCGCGCCCGCTTCAGGCTGATTATCCCGCGCGCCGGATCGCGTTGGTGTGGCGCAAGGCATCCCCGCGCGAACGCGACTTCCGCTTGCTTGCGGAAGTGCTGGCTCAGTCCGGGCTGCCCTCTCCGGCCCAGCGCGCCGCGGCCTGATCGTCACTCGCCCGTGCGGCGACCCAGCTTGTAGTGTCGCCACGGGTCTCACGTTTCCAGAAGGGCGCGTCGGTCTTGAGCCGGTCGATCAGGAAGGCGCAGGCGTCCAGCGCCTCGCGCCGGTGCGCCGCCGCGGTTGCAACGAACACCACCCGGTCGCCGGGCACCATCGGCCCTACGCGATGCACGATCACCGCCGATAGCAGCCCCCAGCGCGCCATTGCCTGCTCCGCGATATCGCACAGCGCCGCCTCGGTCATGCCGGGATAATGCTCCAATTCCATGCCGGTGACACCGTCGTCGGCGCGCACGATGCCGGTGAAACTCGCCACCGCTCCAGCCCGGGTTTCCTCGATCCCGGCGACTTCGGTGCCGATATCGATTGGTGCGTGATCAACCGAAACGCGGATCATCCGCCGGTCACCGGAGGAAAGAAGGCGACTTCCTTTGCCGTGTCCAGTTCGCTGTCGAGCGGCACGAACCGCTGGTCTACCGCCGCGCGCAATTTGGTCAGATCCATCAGTGCCTCGGCATGGCCCGGGCTGCGATCCTTCAGCCAGTCGGCCAGATCCGCCACGGTCCGAACCGCCTCGGGCGGCTCGACCGTTTCCTCACCGGTGCCGATGCGCTCGCGAACCCAGGCGAAGTAGAGCAGCTGCATCAACTGTCCATGTGTTTGAGGCCGACGCGGAGATAGTCCCAGCCGGTGACCAGCGTCAGCACCGCCGCCGCCCAAAGCATCGCAAGGCTGACATCGTGTACCCATGGCCAGCCAGGCACCGCGCCCGCCAGAACCAGTCCGCCCAGCGACATCAGCTGGAGCGCCGTCTTCCACTTGGCCAGCGCCGACACCGGTACCGATACCTGCGCGCCGCCCAGAAACTCGCGCAATCCCGACACGGCGATCTCGCGCAGCAAGATGACGAGCGCGGCGATCACATGCAGGTCGGCGATGATCCCCTTGGCGCACAGGATCAGGATCACCGCCGCAACCATGATCTTGTCGGCGATCGGATCGAGGAAGATGCCGAGCTTCGACACCGTCCCGCGCGACCGCGCGAGATAGCCATCGAAATAGTCGGTGATGCCCATGAGGCAGTAGGTCGCGAAGGCCAGCGCGTAGCCGGTTTGCCAGTCGCGCCACCACAGGAAGAAGACCAGCAGCGGCACGGTGAAGATTCGCGACAGCGTCAGGATATTGGGCAGGGTCAGCATCTTCCTTGCTCTAGCACTGCATGCGGTTGCAATCATCCCCCGCCGCGCGCGTCTTTACGAGTTGCATGGACATTGCCCTGTCATATCGCGCCGTTAGCGGTTGCCGCCACGGCGCCCGCGGGGCTATGCCGTGGACCAGTTCAGACGGACAAAGGCCCGCCAACGCATGCACAACGCGCTCGGATTGCTCAAGGAGCGCCGGTTTCTCCCCCTGTTCATCACGCAGTTTCTGGGGGCCTATAACGATAATCTGTTCAAGACCGCGATGGTGCTGTTCGCGACCTACCAGATCTTTAGCGATCCGGCGGTCGAGTTTCAGTTCAACGCGCTCGCGACGGGAATCAGCCTGATTCCCTTCTTCATGCTCTCGGCGCTCGCGGGGCAACTCGCCGATACGCACGACAAGGCATCGATCATCCGCTGGGTGAAAACCGCTGAGATCGGCCTGATGCTGTTCGGCGGCGCCGGAATGCTGGTCGCGCAATCGGGCTATGCGATGACCGGCCTCGGCATGATGCTCGGCGCGGTGCTTGGCCTCGGGGCACACTCGACTTTCTTCGGGCCGATCAAATACGCGATCCTGCCCCAGCATCTGAAAGATGAGGAGGTGCTGGGCGGCACCGGCATGGTCGAGGCGGCGACCTATCTCTCGATCCTGCTCGGCACCGTCACCGCGGGCTGGGTCGCGCACGACATGCGAATCGCCGCCGCGCTGGTGTTGGCGGTTGCACTCATCGGCTGGCTCACCGGCCGCATGGTCCCCACCGCACCGCGCGTCGGGCCGAAGCTCAAGATTAACTTTAACCCCTTCACCTCGTCCTGGCGCCTCGTCGGAGCGACGATGCACATCCCTCGCCTGTTCCTGTCGATCTGCGCGATCAGCTTCTTCTGGACGATCGGGTCGGTGCTGATCATCATCTTCCCGCCGCTGGTGAAGAACGTCCTCACCGCGG
>DATIGZ010000583.1:0-5081 GCA_035481255.1 Sphingomonas sp.
GTCGATATGTCCGTGGGCGCCTCGATCACCGGCGAGACGATCCCGCCAGTCCCGGCCATCGCCACCGGCAGCTCAGCCGGCTGGATCACTCCGCTCGCCGCGACGGGCGTGAGCGAAGGGTCGGCAGGGAGCGCGGCGGGCAGCGTTTGCGCCGCCGGAGCGGTCCTGGCGTCGACCAGCGCGCCAAAGGCGATTGCGGCCAGGGGCGGCGCGGTTCCCGCTTCCGGCGGGGGCAGGCTGGCAGCGCCCGCCAGCGGCATGGGCGCAGAGAGGATCGCGGATGCAGGCATAGGCTCTCGATCTTGAGAAGAGCGGCGAAGGCCGCCCATGATGATATTATAGAGGGACTGGCGGCGACGCGGTCGCGTCAGCCGATCATGCCGAGGCTGCGCAGGCGGGCGCGGGGATGCACCTCGTTCTGCGACAGCACGACGGTGGCCGGACGAACCCGTTCGATGATCGAACGGACGAAGGGGCGCAGCGGCGGACTGGTCAGCAGGCAGGGGATTTCGCCCTGAGTGGCGAAGCGGTCATAGGCGTCGCGCACCGCGGCGATGAACGCCTGAAGATTCGACGGCGCCATGGCCAGATGCCGCTCCTCGCCCTGCCCCACGATACTCTCCGCGAAGGCCTCATCCCACTGGCTGCCCAGCGTGACCACCGGAATGGTGCCGTCAAAGGTCTGCTGCGCGGAGATCTGGCGCGACAGGCGAGCGCGGACATGTTCGGTCACCTGGGTCAGGTTGCCCGTCATCGCCGTCGCCTCGGCGATACCCTCGAGGATGGTCGGGACGTCGCGGATCGACACACCCTCGGCCAGCAGGTTCTGAAGCACGCGCTGGACGCCCGAGATGGAGATCTTGCCCGGAATCAGGTCGGCGATCAGCTTTTCGGCGTCCTTATGGACTTCATTCAGCAGCTTCTGCGTCTCGGCATAAGAGAGCAGGTCGGCGATATTGTCCTTCACGATCTCGGTCAGGTGAGTGGTGACGACGGTGCCGCAATCGACCACGGTGAGGCCGCGGAAGCCCGCCTCCTCGCGCATGTCGCGGTCGATCCACAGCGCCGGAAGCTGGAAGACCGGTTCCTTGGTCGGCTCGCCGCGAATGCCCAGATCTTCCTGCCCCGCCGCGTTGATGACGAGCAGCTTGCCGATGCGCAGTTCGCCGCGCGCGATCTCGGTTTCCTTGACGTAGACGACATATTCGTTGGGCTGGAGCGCCATATTGTCGAGGATGCGGACCGAGGGCAGCACGAAACCGAAATCGATCGCCATCTGCCGCCGCAGCGCGCGGACCTGATCGTCGAGGCGCGGCTCGGCGCTGGCGTCGTTGATCATCGGCAGCAAGCCATATCCCAGCTCGATGCGCAGCGCGTCGATGGCGAGGGTATGCGAGATGGGCTCGTCGACCTGCTCGGTCTGCTGCCGTGCCGCGACTTCCGCCAGGCGCTCCTCGGCCGCTGCCGCCTCGGCCTTCTTCGTCATGCTCCACGCCAGCCAGCCGCAAATGCCGCCGAACAGCGCGAACGGCGCGAAGGGCAGGCCCGGCATCAGCGCCAGAGCGATCATCAGCGCCGCGACCACGCCGAACGCCTTGGGATAGCGGCCGAGTTGTTCGCCGAGCGCCGCGCCGGTCTTGCCCGCGATGCCGCCCTTCGACACCAGCAGGCCCGCGGCGATCGACACGATCAGCGCCGGGATCTGGCTGACCAGCCCGTCGCCCACGGTCAGGATGGTATAGGTCTCGAACGCCTCGCCAAAGGGCACGCCGTGGATGGCGACGCCGATGATGAGGCCGACGACGATGTTGATCGCGGTGATGAGGAGCGTCGCGATCGCGTCGCCCTTCACGAATTTCGACGCACCGTCCATCGCGCCGTAGAAGCCGCTCTCCGCCTCGACCTCGGCACGACGCTCCTTCGCCTGCGCCTCGCTGATCGTGCCGGCGTTGAGGTCCGCGTCGATCGCCATCTGCTTGCCGGGCATCGCGTCGAGGCTGAAGCGCGCGCCGACTTCGGCGATGCGCCCCGCGCCCTTGGTGATGACGACGAAGTTGATGACGATCAGGATCGCGAAGATGGTCAGACCGATCACGGTCTGCCCGCCCATCAGGAACTCGCCGAACGCCGCGATTACCCCGCCCGCGGCATGCGCGCCCTCATGACCGTGCCCCAGGATCAACCGCGTCGAGGCGAGGTTGAGGCCCAGCCGCAGCATCGTGACGATCAGCAGGATCGTCGGAAAGCTCGACAGCTGAAGCGGCTTGTCGATGAACAGGGCGGTCATCAGGATCAGGACCGATGCGGTGATCGACAGCGCCAGCCCCAGATCCAGCAGCCAGCCCGGCATAGGCAGGATCAGCATCGCGATGATGCCGGTCACGCCCAGCGCCAGCGCCAGGTCGCGGCCGGGGCCGAGACGCGAGATCAGCTCACCGAACTTGGCGGGGAGTTGGACGTTCATGGACGGATTCCGATGCGATTAGTGGCGCAGGGCGCCGTGCGGACGGGTGAAGTCTTCGGCCAGAAAGCTGCGCAGTTTGTTGCGGATCGTCCGAACCGAAATGCCGAGCATCGCGGCGGCCGTGGTGCGGTTGCCCCGGCAGCGATCAAGCGTCTGCAGGATGAGCGCGCGCTCCACCTCATCGACGGTGCGGCCCACCAGCTCCTCGACCGCGGCGGTCATCGGCTGATCGGCCGACCGCTCGCCGCGCAACCGGGCGATCACGTCGGGCAGGTTGATGGCGACATCCACCACGACCAGCTCGCGAACGTTGCGGCGCCATTTCTCCAGCGCATCCTGATCCGCCGCACCGATCGCTATGCTGGCCGCGGACCCGCGCACCATCTCGACCGCGAGGCCCATCGCCTTGTTGAGATCGCCGACCAGCATCAGGCGGGTCGGATCCTGTTCCAATGCCGACATCATCGCTCCTGTCGCACGATTTCGGTGAGGGTGATGCCCAGCGCGCTGTCGATCAGTACGACTTCGCCGCGCGCGATCAGGCGGTTGTTGACGAAGATGTCGACCGGTTCGCCCACGCGGCGGTCGAGTTCGACCACCATTCCCGGCTTGAGCCGAAGCAGCTCGCCAATGTCCATCCGCGCCCGGCCGAGGATCGCCTGCACCTTGACCGGCACGTCGAACACGGCCTGAAGGTCGTCGGGCACCGGCGGCGCCGAAGGGCGTGGCGACCAGTTGGGGTCGGCGTTCATTTCCACATCGTCGGTACCGTCCGTCAGATGGGCCGGCGTGAGTTGCCGGGGTTCCATTTCGTCACTCATTGCATCCCCTTTCATGCGTTCATCCATTGGCGGATCACCGAGGCGGACTCCGCCGGTCCGGCGGCGATTGCGTCGCCGATGCGCTTGAGCGCCGATACCTTGATCCGTCCGTCGATCTGGGCGAGCGCGATCTCCTCATCGAGCAGCGGCACATCCTGCGCGCGCATCTCCTCGAGCTGGCGCATCGCATCCTCGTCACCGTCCGCCGCCCGCTGGGCCAGCGCCGCCATCTCGTCGTTGCGCGGCGCCAGCAGATGCTCAACCGGCTGGACGCCCGCCTCGGCCGGACCGGGCTTGGGCCGCAGCATCCAGACCGCGGCCAGGACCACGCCGCCGATCAGCACATATTTGGCGAAGTCGAGGAAATTGGCGGCGGTCAGGCCGAAGGGCAGACCGCCCTCGGCGCCGTCCAGTTCGCCAGGCGCGGCGAAGCTCATGGTCTCGACCACAACGCTGTCGCCGCGTTCCGCGTCGAAACCGACGGCATTCTCGACCAGCCGCTGGAGCCGCTGGATTTCCGCCTGCGGCAGGCCCTTGGGGCCGCCATCGACCATCACCGCGACGGTAAGGCGCGACACCTTGCCCGGCGATCGAACGCTGACCTTCTGGGTGCGGCTGTTCTGATAGGTGACGTCTTCGGACGTCTCGTTGCGGGCCGAGCGACGGCTTTCGCCCCCCGTGCCGTTGATCGCGCCCTGATTGTCGGGCAGCTGCGCGCCCACGGTCACACCCTCCGCGCCCGCGCCGCTTTCGTCATTCTGATCGTTGGATTCGACCGTGACCTGACGCGCGACGACCTGGGTATCGGGATCGAAGGTCTCGGCCTCCTCGCGCACCTGATCACGTTCCAGCACGGCGGCGACTTCGGCGCGGACCTTGCCGGTGCCGACGATAGGCGCCAGCATCGCCTCGATCTCCGATCGCAGCTTGTTCTCGACCGCGCTCTGACGCTCGTCGATCTCGGACGAACCCGCACCGCCGCTTTCCCCGGCTCGTGCCAGCAGTGCGCCGGACTGATCGACGACCGAGACGCTTTCCGGCGACAATTCAGGTACCGCCGACGCCACCAGATGACGGATCGCCTGCACCGATTCCCCCGGCAGGCGGCCGCTCGTCTTGACCGTGACCGCGGCCGTCGCCTTGCGACGTTCGGTTTCGAACATCGCGCGCTCGGGCATGACCAGATGGACGCGCGCCTTGGTGACACGCTCAAGGCTCTCGATCGAGCGGGCCAGCTCGCCCTCGACCGCGCGAGTTTCGTTGAGCTTGGCGCGCGAGGCCGACATGCCGAAGGGCTGTTCGGCGTCGAGCACCTCATAGCCGATCTTGCCGCCCAGCTGCTCGCCGGCCATCGCCATGCGCAGCTCGGGCAGCTTGTCCACCGGCGCCATGACCGACGCACCGTCGGCCGAAAGCTGGAACGGGACACCCTGTCCCTTCAGCTTCTCGCTGATCGCCTGCGCGGCGGCGGGTTCAAGGTCGGTATAGAGAAAGCCCATCTCGCTCGCTGGGCTTCGCAGGGCCAGATAACCGATGCCCAGCAACAGGGCGGCGGCAACGCCCCCCATCAGCAACGCGCGGCGAGGGCCGATCTGCTCGATGAAATTCCGCAAGGCGTTCACGTTCAAGGCAGCCTCTTCTTCTCTTCTTGAGAGAGCGGGCGGCCCCCCTGGCCGTCCCCCCGTTCATTATAGGAGGAGCGGCTAGGCAACTCTTGCCGGAAGCGGGAAAAGTTTACGCGCTCCCTTCCTGGTCGATCAGGCTGCCAAGCTCGCGCGCCACGGCGGCGCGGCGGG
>DATIGZ010000584.1:0-13388 GCA_035481255.1 Sphingomonas sp.
CCCTTGAAGATCTTGTTGATGGACACGTCCTTCGCCACGCCCTGGATCACGTAAAGGTTCATGCCGAGCGGCGGGTGGACGAAGCCGATCTCCATCGTACGGACGAGAAAGATGCCGAACCAGATCGGGCTGTAGCCAAGCTCCAGCACGATCGGCAGGAAGATCGGCGTCGTGAGCAGCATCAGCGCAAGACCGTCGAGGAACGATCCCAGCACCAGCAGCATAAGCGCGATGACGATGATGACTACCACCGGGCTGGCGTCCATGTCGCGCACGGTATTCGACATGAGGTCCGCGATGCCGGTGACGCTGATGAAGGTGGCGAACAGGATCGCCCCCATGATGATCAGATAGATCATGCCCGTGGTCGATAGCGTCTTCGCGAAGGCGTCTCCGATCGCCTCGCGGTTGAACGCGCCGCGGATCGCCATCAGGATGAACGCGACGATCACGCCCACCGAAGCCGCTTCGGTCGGAGTGAACCAGCCGATCATCAGCCCGCCGATGACGAACACTACCAACACAATGATGTCGATGATGCCGATCAGCCCGCGGATCCGCTCTCGCCAGCCGACGCGCGCCGATTTAGGGCCGAGCTCGGGCTTGAACCAGCACAGGATCGCGATCGCGATCATGTAGAATAACGCCTGGCTGAAGCCGGGGATGATCGCCGCGGTGAACAGCCGGCCGATCGAGACTTCCGCGATGATGCCGAAGACGATCAGCGCGCCCGAAGGCGGGATCAGCGCGCCGAGCGTGCCGCCGGCGGCGAGCGCGCCCGCGGCGAAGCCGGGATTGTAGCCTGCGCGCCGCATCTCCGGCAATGCTGCGGAACCGACCGTGGCGACGGTGGCGAGGCTGGATCCGCTGATCGAGCCGAAGCCCGCGCAGCCCGCGATCGCGGCAAGACCGAGGCCGCCGCGGCGATGGCCGATGAAGCGCGCGGCGACGTCGAAGAAGTCGCGGCTTGCCCCTGCCGCGAAGCAGAGATGGGCCATCAGCAGGAACAGCGGCAGTACGCCCAGCTCGTACTTGTTCGCGACTTCGAACACGACGACGCCCGCCTTGGCCAGCGCTGCTTCGGGCGACAGCATCACCATCAGCCCGAGCACGCCGGTCAGCGCAAGGCTGACGCCGATCGGCACGCCCAGCGTCAGCAAGAGCAGAAGCGCGAGGATGCCGGCAAAGCCGATCAGTTCAGGCGTCATGCCGCACCTCCGGCTTCGGAGCTTCGAATGCCTGACGAACGAACAGGATCGCCACGAACACCAGCGCCGCGATCATCAGCAGCCGGAACCAGCGCAACGGTATGTGCAGCAGCTCCGACCGTTCATGGCCGTTCCACAGATCGGCGAGCAGGATCAGCGATCCCGCGGCGAGCAGCAGCAGCGCGAGGACGCCCAGCAGATTGGCGACGCGTGCCAAAGCGGCGCGGCGCGACGGGCTGAGGCGGTCGGTCAGGATGTGCACCGCGGCATGGCCGCGCGACAGCGTGACGCTGACCATCGACGACGCGGCAATGAACACGATCGCGGCCTGGACGATCTCGATCGCTCCGATCAGCGCGAAGCCTGTGTGGCGGCCCAGCACGGCGATTGAGTCGGCGGCGGTTGCCAGCAGCAGCCCGGCCGAGCCGATGTAGAAAGCGGTCCGCCCCGCAACGCCCGTGACCGGTGCGGGGGGCGGCTCTTCGTCGTGCAGCGGCGCTGCCGCGTCGGTTACCGGGTCGGACAAGCCTGGCCTCTCCTGATTGACAGCCTCTGATGCGGGCAGTCTAATTGCAGTGAATGGATCAAACAGTAGAAATTTTCAACGATCTGTCAATCGATCTATTTTGGCGGACGCGAAGGAAAACAGGGTGACGGAAACCAAGGGCGATATGGGGGAGCGGCGCATGCAGCTCGGGCGGCTGAACGACTATGTCGGTTTCCGCATGCGACGCGTGCAGAACCAGCTCGCCGCCAACTTCATCGCCGAGACAGCCCACCTCAACATCCGCAGCGGTCTGTTCTCCTCGCTCGCGCTGATCGAGGCCAATCCGGGTCTGTCGCAGCAGGAGCTGTCGAGCACCGTGGGCCTCGACAAATCGATCACCGTCCAGATCGTCGACGAGCTGGAGAAGCGCGGCTGGGCGCAGCGCGAACGGTCGAAAGTCGATCGCCGACGTCATGCCCTGACCATTCTTCCTGAAGGCAAGAAGTTCCTCGACCAGCTGTTCGCGATCATGGCCAAGGTCGAGGTCGAGGTGCTCGCGCAACTCAGCCCGGAAGAGCGCCCGATCTTCGACGCCGCGCTCGACCGGATGTACGACGTGTTTCACCGCTGAGCATAAGCGACCTTGTAGGTCGCCGGCGCATAGGGAAGCGTCACGGTCGACCGGTGTTGCGCATCGTTGAGGATGCGGATCGTCGACGGGGTCTTGAGCGCCTGCCGCTCTCGCCAGTCCCAGCCGGTGACGGTGATCTGCAGCCGGTGGCCTTTCCGAAATACCCATGACGCGGGCAGCATTGCGAATTGCAGCCGCGCCGGCTCGCCGGCCTTGAGCGGCTGCGCGTCTTCCTCGAAGCCGCGATGCCAGGGCAGGCCGAGCATGTTCCACGGGGCATCTCCGGTCTTGCGGATGCTGGCCTTCAGCCTCCCTTCGGTGACGACGGTGACGGTGCCGTCTGGCGCGACGTCCTCAAGATAGGCGAAGACATGCTCGTCCGGGGCGTCGGACACGACCCACAGGTCGGCGAGCGGATGGCCGGTGATTTCGGTCTCCGCGGTGATCGGCATGCTCCACGACGCGCCGTTCCCGGCGATGTGGCAGGGCTGTGCGGCGGAGCCGGCATTGCCCGGGCATTGCCCTTCGCGCTTCACGGCGAAGGCTGTCGCCGCCGTCTTGCCGGGCTTCACCGTGAGCAGGCTGTCGCTACCGAGATGGAAGGTCCGCGTCTGCGTGCCGGGCAGCGGGAAGCTGGCGGCGGAGCGCCAGCCGCTGCCCTCGGGCGCATTCACGGTGAAATAGTGGATCGGGGCGTCGGCGCTGCTACCGGTATCGATGCCCTTCAATTGCTCGTCGAAGAAGCGCAGCACTTCGTTGGCGACCAGCTCCTCATATCCCTTGGTCGAACAATGGGTCCACGGGCCAATGATCACTTTGGGGCGGTTGGGCAGGTTCGCCTGTGCGATCAGCCCTTGCTGGCGGAAATCGTCGTACCAGCCGCCCATGATATAGGTCGCGACCTTCGAGGTATCGAGCTGGGGTTTGTAGCTGCTGACGCTGCCTTCGCCCCAGAAACGGCTGAAGGTGAGCGGCGAGAAGCTGTCGCGATAGGGCATCGACACCATCAGGTCGAACAGGTTGCTGGCCCCCTGATGCTCCTCCGCAGCCTTGCGCAGCAGCATGCGGTTGTCGTCGCCGTCCACCGGGGTCGACTTCATATCCTCTTCCAGCGTGCGCGTCGGGCCGGTGCCCCAGTTGGCGATCATCCCGCCACGGGTGAAGCCGTCGAATTTGTTCCAGTTGAAGCACCCGCTGAACACCGCTTTCAGACTCGGCGGCAGCACGGTCATCGCGTGCAGCACCGCTTCACCGGTGTTGGAGCAGCCATAGATCGCGGTCTTGCCGGTCGACCAGGGCTGGCGCGCGGCCCATTCGTTGATCTCATAGGCGTCATACGCCTCGTTACGGTCCTGATAGCCGCGCCGCTTGCCGAACGATGCGCCCGATCCGCGCCGGGCGATGGTGACGAGAACATAGCCATGGCCGACGATCGACCCCATGCCGTAGCGGCCGGTGAACGCGCCGAACGTGCCGTCCTCGACGATCTTGCCGCCCTTGCCATATGGGCTGCGGATGTCGAGCGAGCCGTGCCAGATCACCGGGAACTTGCCCGGCGCAGGCTTGTCGTCGATCGCCGGACGAGTGACGCTCACCGCGATCTTCACTCCGTCGCGCATCGTCACATATTCCGACGTGACGATCGCTTCCTTGTACTGGAGCGCTGGCGCATAGCGGCCGAAGCTCGACGGCGCCTGCGCATAGGCGGCGGGGGCGGCGGCAAGCAGCAGGGCGATGGTTGCGGCACGAATCATTGAAAAGCCTCCTCGGCGAACTTGCGGGCTTCGGATTTCTGGGTCGCGGCATCGGGTGCACGCAGCCAGCGCTGGGTGACGAGCCGGTCGATCGCGGTATCGAATCTGATCAGATATTCGCTCTTGCCGCCCGGGTAGAGCGCGGCGAGCCGCTCCTTCGACAGCGGCACGCGGCGCATCGGAATCGACGGACTCCCGATTCCCTGCCGCGCGGTGTCGCAACCACTGCCTTCCGGCGCCGGGCCGTAGCTGGCGAGCGGCACGTCGAGTTGCGCCGGACGAATCCCGCCCAGTGCGTTGCTGTTGGCGTCGCGGCGCTGGACAAGGCCTTCATGCTGTAATCGTTGCGCGACACGCGGCGCCGCGATGCCGTGCCGCGACCAGCGATCCAGATTTTCGTGTGCCGCCTGAGCGAAGGCGGCCATGTCCACATCGGTCTGAGCAAAGGGGCAGGCGTCGGCACGCGCTTCCTGTGGCTTGCCGAGCCGCGCGGCGATCTGGGTCTCCCCGATCGTCGAGCGCCGTCGCCCGGAGCCATGGGTCAGCCCCGGGACTTCGTATAGCCGGTGCGCGCCCGGACCATTGTCCCTGTCGGCGGTCTGCGGCTCGCGGTTGGTGATCGCTTCATTCTCGGCCTGCAGCTCGATCACCGGCACGTCGATCGCGACGTTGGCGCGGCGCGGATCGTCTTCGGGCAGGTTGGTCGAGCGCGAATTGATCGGCACATATCCGGAGCGGAAACTGAACGAGGAGATGCCGAGGATGTAGCCGTCGATTAGCGGCTTACCGTCGGGCAGCCGGTTCGCCGCATGGAAGCCCGAGTTGATATAGGTACGCTGGAAGCTGCCGGTGAACGACCATCCGAACGAATAGACCCGGCTGACCTTCAGGCCTGCCAGTGGCCCGCGCGTCGACCGGATCAGCCGCGCCGTGTCGGCATAGACGTCCCAGCGAATGCCGTCTTCGTCCGCCGGCCAGTTCAGGGCCGCGTACCGATCGGGATTGAACCAGCCGGGCGTTTTCGTGGCCATCACCGGCACGGGGCCCGGTGTCGCGCGGCGGGTATTGTCGTCCGCGCCGATCAGCACGCCAACGAACGCGTCACCCTTCTCGAGCGCATAGGCGGCGATTGTGCTCCAATTGTTGTTGCCCATGACCGGATGGAACGGGTTGAGCTGAACCGTGCCGCTGAATTTCGCGGGATCGCGCGGTCGGATCACCAGCACGCGCGTGGTGTAAGGAACGTCGCGGCGTTCGACCCGAACCTTGCCCGCTGCGTCATATGTATAGACATTTGCGGTGCCGGCCTGGAACCACTCCTCACGGACATAGCCAGCCTTCTCCAGGGCGGCTGCTTCGGCGGTGCCGGGTAGCCCCGGATCGAGCCAGATCTGCGACGCCGCCGTCGGCTCGGGCGCGCGTTTCACCGAATCCGCAAGTGCCGGGACGGCGAGCGCGAATAGCGAGACGGCAAGGGTCAAACGGATCATGTGCGGCTCCTTGCCGGGGTGACACAGGTGAAGGAGGCCGCCTTGTCAGGGTCACCGCCCTTGTACTTCGCCCGCTGGGGATAGGGGCAGATCAGCCGGGTCCGCGTGACCGCGCCGCCTTCGACTTTCGACGCGATCATCGCCTGTGGCGCGCGGCCGTGCTCGACCCACTGCTCGAGCGCGGTGAGCAGGTCGTGCTGCGCGTCGGGAACGGGTGCATCGCCCCCGGATCCGCCGATCAGGTCGGGGCCGGGGCCGCCGCGGCAATGGTGGACGCCGGGCAGCAGATACATGCGCGCGAAGCTGGCGGTCGCTGCGGGACCGCCCATCCGCTTCGTCAGTGCTTCCTGATATTCAATCATCATCCGCGTCGCGACCGCGCCGTCGAGCCAGCCGGTATACTGGATCAGCTTGCCGCCGCGCGCCTTGAAGACCGCGACGTCGGGATCGTCTGCGCGCAGTTGCGGCATCACCCGGTCGATCGCCGCCAGATCTTTCGCGGCGTCGAAGTCCTTGCCGTCCCATTCCCTCAGGCCGCGGATCGCCTGGCCGAAGGTGCCGATCGCCAGTTGCGAACGACCGCTGTCGACCAGCACGCCGGGCAGCAGCCCGCTGTCGAGCGCGCGGCCGGAACCGTCACGCAGCGGCGCATAGAAGCGCTCGGCAAAGCTGACCTGCGTCGCGCTCAGGCATCCGCCCGTCCGTCCCGGTTTACATTGCAATGACGCGATTTTGAACGAGCAGGCGCGCGGATCCTCGACCAGCCCGTCCTTCACGCCATCCGAGGCATCGCATGCCTCGGTGCCCTTGTCGGCGATCAGTTGCCAGTCGGCGGGCGACATCACTGTCGGGTTGGCGTCCCGCTGGAGCAGCTCCCACATTCGCCGTACCGTCATCTCGGGTGTGCGCGGGCCATTGGCTCCGGTCACGATGCCGTCATAGTCGGCGGGGAAACGCTGCAACTGTTTCAGGCCCTGCCGCCCGCCACCCGAGCAGCCGATGAAATAGCTGTAGCGCGGCCCGCTGCCATAGATAGCGGTGGCGATCGCCTTGCTCTTCACCGCGAGCAGGTGATTGGCGCGATGCGTGTAATTGTCGCGTGCCTCGGGCTGGAGCATCCAAACCGGATCGCTCATCTTGTGTCCGGTATCGGTGGTCGCAGCGGCATAGCCTCGGCTGACCCCGCGCGGCAGATCCTGAAAGTTGAACGTTCCCGCCGCGCCGCCGACACCCGCGCCCAGGAGTTTGCCGTTCCATTCGGCCTTGGCCGGGAGCCACAGTTCGAACGCGATCGTACCCTCGATCCGGCCCTGCACACGGCAAAAGGGGCGGGTGGTCGGGGTCGGCTGGCCGCGTCCGGCCGTTATCCCGGCAGCCCATGCGGCGCCCTTCGCGGTCGGGGTTGCCGCGTCGATCGTCACATCGGGAATGTTCAGCCCGGCAACACCCGCACAGATCGCATCGGATGGGTCGGCGGGAACGGGCGATGTCGATGCCAGCAGCATCGCGGCAAGGGGCATGGTCAGGCGCGCGATCATTTCCGGCCTCCGGATGCACAGGTGTAGGATTCGGCGTGCTCGACCGGCCCGCCGACGTAGCGGACGCGTGAGGGGAATGCGCAGGCGGGACGGGTGCGGACGGGCTTGCCGTCCTTGAACTGCGCGGTGCGGACCTGCGCGGGGGGCGGTCCGCCGTCGAGCCATTGTTCCATCGCGGTGAGCAGATCGTCGCCCGCTGCCCGCGATATGCCTTCGCCGTCGAGTCCGCCTGCACCGCCAAACCGGTCGGGCACGCCGCCGCCGCGGCAATGGTCCATGCCCGGCATCAGGAACAGCCGCGCGAAGCCGCGCACACCGGCTCTGCCGAAGCGCTGCTCCAGTGTCTGATAATAATCGATCGTCGGCACTGCCGCGACGAGCGCGTCGGCCCAGCCGTGGTAGAGGATCAGCTTGCCACCGCGCTTCACGAACGGATCGATCCGCGGATCGTCGGCGTGGAGGTTCATCACCTTGTCAATCGCGGGCAGGTCGCGCGCGATGACGAAGTTGCGCGGTTCCCAATTGGCGTCGCGATAGATGCCCTGCCCGAACAATACGGTGGCGAGATATTTCGGCCCCGGCGTGAAAGGCTCGGGTACTGCCACGGGCGAGATCGGCGTTCCGGGCAGGATGCCGGGATCGATCCGCTTACCGTTCTCGTCGTGCAATGGCGCGTATAGCCGCGTCGCGAGCGTCACTTGCGCGGGCGACAGGTCAGGCATCTCCGCCGGTGTGAAGCGGCACTGGCGCGGGTCCTCGATCAGTCCGTCCGTGAGGCCATCCTCAGGGTCGCATTTCGCCACCGCCGCGTCGGCGATGCGCTTCCAGCCCGCGGCGTCGAGCAGGCCCTTGTGGCGGTCATGCTGGATCATCTCCCACAACCGCCGAGCGCTCATCGCGGGGGTGTTCACCCCCGGCGCGCCGGCGATAATGCCGTCATAGTCCCGCGGGAAGCGCTGCAGCTGAGTCATCGCCTGTCGCCCGCCGCCCGAACACCCGATGAAGATCGCCTTGCGCGGCCTGGCGCCATAATAGGCCGTGGTGATCGCCTTGGCCCTGATCGCGAGCAGATGGTTGCCGCGCTCGGCATAGTTGACCGCGCGCTCGCGTGGGCCGAGCAGCCAGTTCTCGTCCGCCGCCTTGTGCCCGGTATCGGTGCTCGCCGCGGCGTAACCACGCTCGACCCCGCGGGCGAGATCGCGCACCGCGATGCTGCCCGCCTGTCCTCCGACGCCCGCGCCAAGGAACCGGCGGTTCCACGCCGGCCCCTCGGGCAGCCACAGTTCGAACCCGATCTCGGTCTCGATCACACCCTCCACACGGCAGAAGGTGCGGGAGGGGCGATAGCCGGGCAGGCCCGCCACCGCTGCATCCGCAGCGATGCGCGTCGCCCGCGTCACTCGCGTGTCCGCGGGCAGTGTGATCTTGGTCCCGCACAACTCCGCCTCGCGCAGGGCCGGTACCGCGCTTCCGGGAGGAAGCAGCGCGACACCGGTTGCCGATGCGGTCAGGATCAGGGCGGCGGCTGTCCGGATCATGTCCGCCGCCTCAGAACGACTTGCGGATGTCCAGTGCGATGAAGCGGCCGATGGGGGAAGCATTCTGGCTGTCCCACGCCGCGGTGCCGTTGATCACGTCGGGCGGGTCGCGGTCGAACACGTTCTGGGCGCTCAGCGTCAGGCGCAGGCCGTTGAACTTGCCTTCGTCCGGGAACTTGTAGCTGATCGACGCATCGAAGGTGTTGTACGCCTTCACCCGCTGCGGGGTCGCGTTCAGGTTGTTGGTGTAGTCGCCGACATGGTTCCAATAGGTGTTGATCGACCAGCGGCTGTTGCCCCAGCCGATATTGCCGCGGATGCGGGTGTCGACCGGGAAGTTGATCAGGTTGAGCGCGTTGACGAACGGCACGCCCGGCGCGGTAGAGCGCTTCGCGTTCAGGATCTGCGTCAGGTAGAAGCCGGCGTTGAACGTACCGATGCCGGTATCGATCCGCTGATCGATCTGCACGTCGATGCCGTCCTGATGCAGCTCGCCGATATTGTCGCGGCGCCCGTCGACGATCAGCAGCATATTTGCCGAAGGTTCGCGCACGCTTTCCAGATTGGGGTGGTTCAGTAGCGCATCGACCTGAGCGATCGTCGGGTTACGGACGACATAGCCGCCATAGAGGGCGTTGTTACCGAGGATCGTCGCGGCGCCCAGCGCCTCGATCAGGTTGCTGTATTTGATGTTGTAGTAGGTGATTGCGGCACTGAAGCCGGGGATGAAGCTCGGCTTGAAGTCGGCGCCGACCGACCAGGTCGTCGCTTCCTCGGGCGCGAGATCATTGCGGCCACCGTTCATGAAGATGCCGCGCTTGGTCACGCCGCCATCCACGAGGTTCTGGATGAAGATGTTGAAGATCGCGTCAGAGCTGTCGATCAGCGAGGGCGCGCGGAACGACGTGCCCCAGCTGCCGCGCAGCCGCAGTCCGTCGATCGGGGTCCAGGTGACACCGATCTTGGGATTGAACGTGTCGCCGAAGTCCGAATATTCCTCGTACCGCGCGGCCAGCTGGACGGTCAGCTCTTGAAAGCCGCCGGTCGCGTTGGCGGCGCCGAACAGTGGCACGTTGAGTTCACCGAACACCGCCTTGTTGTTGCGCGACTTGGTGCGGTACCGGTCGAGGATCAGATCGTTAGCGACGTTCTTGAGCGACGACAGGATCGTGTATTCAAGGTCGTTCTCGTGATATTCGGCGCCCGCGGCCATGCGCACGTCGCCGCCGCCGATCGCGAACAGCGGACCATCGACTTTGAGCACGAAATCGCGCCCCTTGTTGACGGTGAAGCTGTCGCGCAGGCCCGCGATCTTACGCAGCGTCTCAGGGTTGTTGTTCGCCAGCGCGCCGTTGCCGAACGGATTGAACGCGGTAGCCGGGTTGCTGTCCGCCAGTGCAAGCGGCAGGAAGGTGGTGTTGAGCAGATCGTCGGTGCGCGCGCGGCCGCGGTTTTTGCTCAGCGCGGCATAGGCGCTGAGCTGCCACGCGCCGCCCAGATCGTAGCGCAGGCCCAGCGAATTCTGCCAGCCGATGTCGTGACCCTGCCAGGTCGCGTCGTTCTGTGCATCGAGGAAGCGGTACTCGACCGTCACGCTCGCCGCCGCCGGGTTGGTCGGATGGACGAAGAACGGGTTGCTGCGCGGCACGGTCAGGTTGGAGCCGGGCGGCTGCACCTGCTCGTGGAATTTTCGTTCGCTGTAGAACCCTTCATAGGTGATGGTCAGCCGGTCGGTGATCTCCTGAAACGCGGTCAGGAATACCGAATGGCGCTGTTGTTCGGGCAGCAGATCGCCCCAAGTGCCCTGATCGAAATAGTTGGGCGTGCCCGCCGTCAATTGACCGGGGGTAAGCCCCTGGCCGTTGCCGTTCGGCAGCGGGTAACGGGTGCTGCCGATGAGGATGTTTCCGGGCGCCGCCTGGGTCGAGCGCTGATCGGTTCCGCCGATGCTGCGCAGGTCCGCCGACGTGAAATCGCGATCAGCCGCCCGTAGATTGCTGCGGTAGTAGTAGTCGTAGGCGGCGAGGAATCCGCCACCGTTCCAGCTACGGCTGAGCAGCGCGGAGCCCTGCATCTGGTCGAGGCCGTCGGCGCCGCCATAGCGTAGCTGCACTTCGGCGCCGTCGAAGGGGCGGCGGGTGATCATGTTGACCACGCCCGCGACTGCATCCGCGCCGTAGATGGCCGATGCGCCGTCGGGAACGATTTCGAGCCGCTCGAGCGCGATCGCCGGGATCATGCTCGGATCGGCAAGCGCCTTGATCGTGCCGTTGGGCGCGAGCCGGCGGCCGTTGAGCAGCAGCAGCGTCGCTTCGCTGGAGAGGCCGCGCAGGTTGATGCCCGCCGTGCGCGTGCGGTTGGCCGCGGCGTCCTGCGCGCCCCCGCGGCGGCTCTCGTCGGCGCCGATATTGACGACTTGAGGGAGGCTGCGCGCGATGTCGGTCGAGGTCGCGGCGCCGCTCTTGATCAGATCTTCGCGGTCGAACTGCACCGCCTGCGATGCCGGCGCCGCGACTCCGCGGATGCTGGTGCCGGTGACGACCACTTCGTCGGTGGCCTCGGGTTCCTCTGTCTGCGTGGCGGGTGCCGCCGTCTGGGCATAAGCCTGTCCCGTGACCGCCAGTGCGAACACGCCAACGCTTACCAGAAGCTGCGTCGTCTTACGCATGCCTTGCTCCTCTCCATGTCCGGCCGCTGTTCCGCGACTCGAATTGATATGAACACAAACAATCTATTTCGTCAACGGTATGCCGTCAGATCGATGCGCGGATTGACGAAACCCCTGAAAACGTGTCTTTCGCTGACCTCTATGTCAGCGGATCAGAACAATGTGGGCGCGCTGGGTCCGCTCGTCGGATACCATCTTCGCCGCGCCTTCGGGGCGTTCGCGGGCGATTTCGCCGTCGCGATGGAGGGGACCGGCATGCGCCAGGTGCTGGTCGGCATCCTCAGCGTCGTGTCGGGCAGTCCGGGGATCAATCAGGGCGCGGTCGGCCGAGTTCTGGGGATCAAGCGCGCCAACATGGTCTCGCTGATCAACGAGCTGGTCGATGCCGGTTTGCTGGTGCGAGAGGTCGACCCGGGTGATCGCCGCGCCTTCTCGCTCAACATCAACGATGCGGGGCGGGCGATGCTCGCCGATTGCCTCGCACGGATCGAAGCGCATGAGAAGCGCATGCTCGCCGGTTTCAGCGAGGCGGAGAAGGCGATGTTGCTCGACCTGCTCGGCCGTATCGAACGGCGCGATACGACGTTGGCCTAAAGGCCCAGCAACCCCGCCGCATTGCCCTTTAGGATCCGCTCGCGCAGCTCGGGCCTGAACCCGGCTTCGTCATAGGCGGAGATCCACCGCGCGGGCGGAATCAGCGGAAAATCGGATCCGAACAGAAATTTGTGGCCGAGCTGGCCGTTCGCATATTTAACGATCTGCGGTGGGAAATATTTGGGCGACCAGCCGGACAGGTCGATGAAGACGTTGGGCTTGTGCAGCGCCATCGACAGGCTCTCGTCCGTCCATGGCCAGCCGGGATGGGCGAGGATGATCTTGATGTCGGGGAAGCGCACCGCGACCTCATCGACCAGGATCGGCTGACCATATTTCAGACGGATGCCGCCGCCGCCCGGCATACCCGTGCCCATGCCGGAATGGCCGGTGTGGAAGATCGCGGGCAAGCCGTAATGATCGATCACCTCGTAGAGCGGCCAGGCGATCGGGTCGGCGGGGTCGAAATTCTGCAGCGGCGGGTGGAACTTGAAGCCTTTGACGCCGTGCTTCTCGATCAGGTCGCGCGCCTCGATCGCGCCGCGCTTGCCCTTGTGCGGGTCGATCGAGGCGAAGGCGATCATGATGTCGCTGTTGGCGGCCGCGGCCTCAGCGATCTCCTCGTTGCAGATGCGCTTGATGCCGGTGCCGGCTTCCATGTCCACGGTGAACATGACGAAGCCGATATTTGCGGCGCGGTAATGCGCGATCGTCTCTGGGATGGTCGGGCGCTTGCGGTCGGCCTTGAAATAGGTCGTCGCGGCGTCGGCGAACCCGGCGAAGATCGGGTCTTCGGGGTCGTGGCACGACACTTCGGCATGGACGTGGATGTCGATCGCGTTCAGCTTGGCCACGTCCATGTCGGGCCCTCCTATTGCGCGAGGATCAGCGCATCGAGCGCCACCACGCCTTCGCCCTCGGGATAGACCACCACCGGGTTAAGGTCGATCTCACGGATCGACGGCGTACCCGCGAGCACCCGGCCAAGTCCCGCGATCAGCCTTGCCACCGCATCGACATCCAGCGCCGGCGAGCCGCGATAACCGTCGAGCAGCGCGCCCTGCTTGAGTGCACGCAACTCCGCGGCGATCGCGTCGTGGGTGAGATCGACCGGAAGCAGGCGGACGTCGTGGAGCAGTTCGGCGGTGACGCCGCCGAACCCGGCAAGGATCACCGGACCCCAATCGGGATCGTTGCGCGCGCCGACGATCAGCTCGACACCGCGCTTGCCCATCGCCTCGACCTGCGCGCCGTCGAGCGCGATGCTCGCGTCATAGGCGGCCACGTTGCCGTAGAGCCGTTCCCATGCCGCATCTAGCGCGGCATCGTCGGCGATGTTCAGGATCACGCCGCCCGCATCGCTCTTATGGCTGAGATCGGCGGACTGCGCCTTGATCGCTACCGGGTAGCCGACGCGCGCGGCGATCGCCCGGGCCGCCTCGGCGCTCGCCGCGAAGCCGCCGGCGGGGAAGGGTATGCC
>DATIGZ010000585.1:0-3502 GCA_035481255.1 Sphingomonas sp.
GGCCCAGGCTGATCGGCTCGCCTGAAACCTCGCAATAGCCATATTCGCCGTCCTCGATTCGGCGCAGCGCCGCATCGATCTTGGCGATCAGCTTGCGCTGACGGTCGCGCGTGCGCAGTTCGATCGACCAGTCGGTCTCGCTCGACGCGCGATCGGTCAGGTCAGCCTCGCGCAGCGAATCGACCTGAAGCTGCGACAGCGTGCCCGCCGCCTCGCGATGGATCGCGTCCTTCCATGCCAGCAGCTTCTCGCGAAAATATTGCAGCTGCCGCGGATTCATGAAGGGTTCTTCGGAGCTTGGCCGATACCCGTCCGGCAAATCATTGGCCGGTGACGGTGTTTTCTCGGGGTCGTCGCGATGCTCGTAAACGGTCGCCATGCCACTCTCCACCCCGGATCACGACGGCCATGCCGACGAGATCCGACTTTTGCCCGTCGGCGCTATAGGCAGGTGCGCCCGGCTCCACAAGCGTTCGAATCCACAGATTCTCACGCCAAATCGTTCTTGCAGTGCGGAAAATTGCACGAGTCTGAACCGGATCGAATCCTCCGGTTCATGTTAACCATAACCGTCAAGTACAATTTCTCACCGCGTGCCCATTTGTCTCGCTGCGGCACATTAACCATTCGACAAACGCCATCCCCAGATAAAATCCACCGATGACCCGCGAAACTATAGTTAACGACATTGCACTTAATGGTTTGTTCTGCACTTTCCATCCATGAGCCTGCGCATACGCTGCGTCCGCAGCAACGGTGTAGTCTCCAGGGAAACTAGAGAGAACGATCATGTCGGTTCGGATAGCCTTGGCTAAATTGTGCGCATGCGCGTGCGGCGGCGCCGTGATCGGTGGCGGCGCGGTGCATGTCGCCGAATCCCGCGCTGAGCGGTCTTATATGTCGAAGCAACCGGTCGCCGCGAAGCGCGTGATCACCAAGCGGGTGGTGAAGCGCCCGGTCCGTAAGCGGATCGTGCGGCGCACGGTCACCACGGCGCAGTGCCAGCCTCAGGTACTCACCGTCACGACTCAGGGTGCGCCCATTCCCCTGCCCCCGCCCGTCTACGCGGAAATGCCCGCGGTCGGTGGCGGCGGCGGTGGCGGCGGTGCTGCCGCGACCGGCGGGGGCTTCGGCGGCGGCGGGTTCGCGGGCGGCTTCTTCGCCGGCGGTTTCTTCGGCGGCTCGGGCGGTTCGGGCAGCAGCGGCGGCATCGTAATCTCGTCGACCTCGTCCTCGTCGGGCGGTTCGACCAGCACCTCGGGCGGTTCCACCTCGTCGGCCTCGGGCGGTTCGGGCGGCTCGTCCACCTCAACCTCGACCGGCGGCGTGTCGAGCACCAGCACCTCATCGACTGGCGGCTCATCGACCAGCTCGGCTTCGGGCGGCTCGTCGACCTCGGCCTCCTCGTCGGGTGACGTCTCGTCCTCGTCGAGCGGGAACGTCTCGACCTCGACCTCGTCGTCCACTTCGGCTTCGTCGTCGGGCGACGTTTCGTCATCGACCTCGAGCGGCTGGAGCACGTCGAGCGGCTGGAGCAGCACGTCCTCGACCAGCACGTCGACCTCGTCCTCGACCTCTAGCGGCACCAGCAGTTCGTCGGGCGGACCCGATCCGGTTCCCGCGCCGCCGATGGTGCTGCTGTTCGGCGCCGCGGCTGCGGCTCTGGTCGCACGCAAGCGCTTCCAGAACCGCAAGTCGAAGGAGGCCGCGGCCGAGTAATTTACTCGGCGGCGATCAACGCCTTCTCGATTTCGGGTATCGTGTGGCGGGTGAGGTCCTTGTCGATCTCGCCCGCCAACCGGTTCTCGACCTCCTTGTGATAGTGTTTGCGCAACTCGCCCAGCGTCCGGGGCGGCGCGATGACGATCAGCGATTCGAAATCATTGTTGAGCGCGCGGCGATTGATCAGATCGGCGGTGTCCGCCGCGAAGCGGTCCTCCTCGATCTGGTGGAAATCGGCATTCTCCATCGTGCCGCCGCCCGAAGCGAACGTGCCGCCCTCCATCCGCGTCGACTGCGCGCGGCCTGACAGGTCCGTCGCCTGCTCGCTCGTGGCCGGATTGTCCTGTACCCGCTTGCGCTCGACCTGAAGATTGGGGTGAGTCGCATCCCCCTCATTCCTCAGGAACAGCATCTTGCGGCCGTCGGCGACCACGACAAAGGCGTTGTGCGGAACCTGCATCGCTCATCTCCTTGATTGTTACAGGATGAACGCAGCCGCGCGCGCCGGGTTGCGCGAGCCAACGCCCCTCGCCATAGCGTCGCCCCATGCATGACATCCGCCTGATCCGCGAAAACCCCGAAACCTTTGACGCGGCGCTGGTCCGCCGCGGCGCTGATCCGCTCGCCGCCAGTCTGATCGCGCTCGACGAGTCGCGCCGTTCGCTCACCACTCGCCAGCAGGAGGTGCAGGCCCGCCGCAACGACCTGTCGAAGCAGGTTGGGCAAGCCAAGGCCGCGAAGGACGAGGATCGCGCACAGGCGCTGATGGCCGAGGTCGGCACGCTCAAGGACGAACTGGAGCAGCTCACCGCCGATCAGACCGAGGCGGACGAGGCCCTGAAGGCCGCGCTCTCCGCGATCCCCAACCTCCCGGCCGCCGACGTGCCCGACGGCGCGGACGAGGACGACAATGTGCTCGTTCTCACGATCGGCACCCAGCCCGTCTTCGCCTTCGAACCGCGCGAGCATGATGCCTTCGGCCCCGCGCTCGGCCTCGATTTCGAAACCGGCGCGCAGCTCGCGGGCGCCCGGTTCACCCTGGTCCGCGGCCATGCCGCAAAGCTCGCCCGCGCGCTCGGCCAGTTCATGCTCGATACGCTGACCGGCGACCATGGCTATGAGGAGGTCAATCCGCCGATCCTCGTCCGTCCGGACGCGATGTACGGCACCGGCCAGCTTCCGAAGTTCGCGGAGGACAGCTTCCAGACCACCGACGGCCGCTGGCTGATCCCGACAGCCGAGGTCAGCCTGACCAACATCGTGCGTGAGCAGATTCTGTCCGCCGAGGTGCTGCCGCTGCGCTTCACCGCGCTCACCCCCTGTTTCCGTTCCGAGGCCGGTGCCGCGGGCCGCGACACGCGCGGCTACATCCGCCAGCATCAGTTCGACAAGGTCGAGATGGTCTCGATCGTCCAGCCCGAGGACTCGGAGGCGGAGCACGAGCGCATGACCGCTTGCGCCGAAGGCATCCTCACCGCGCTCGGCCTGCCCTTCCGCCGCATGAAGCTGTGCGCCGGCGACATGGGCTTTTCCGCCGCGCGCACCTACGACCTCGAGGTGTGGCTGCCGGGCCAGGCCCGCTACCGTGAGATCTCGTCCTGCTCGACCTGCGGCGACTTCCAGGCGCGCCGCATGAACGCGCGTTATCGCAACGCCGACGGCAAGCCCGCCTTCGTCCATACCCTCAACGGCTCAGGCCTCGCGGTCGGGCGCACGCTCGTCGCTGTGCTGGAGAATTACCAGCAAGAAGACGGCTCGGTCGCGGTGCCGGAGGCGCTCA
>DATIGZ010000586.1:0-3988 GCA_035481255.1 Sphingomonas sp.
CAGCAAGGCGGAGAGGCCCCGCCCCGCCGCCACGCTTGGCGCATAGGACAGGATCATCCGACGTTCCGGCTCCGCAATCAACGGCCCGCTCCGTTCCGGAGGAAGGGTAGACGCTTTGTTAACCATACGCTTTCAACGGGCGTTAGCCGCACTTGCCCCATAGCGCGCGATCGAACGGGGGACGGTGCAACGATGAGCATGCAGGCTGAAGCCGCGAACGGCGCACGCACATGGCTGACGTCGCTTGCCCGCGACACGCGCGGCAACACGATCGCGATCGTCGCGGCGGCGATCATCCCGCTGGCGGGCATGGTGGGCGGCGGCGTGGACATCAGCCGCATGTACATCGTCAAGACGCGCCTGCAACATGCCTGTGACGCCGGCGCGCTCGCCGGACGCAAGATGATGGGCGGCGGCGGCTGGTCGGTGAACAAGTACGCCGCGCGGACCGAGGCCGAGCGCTTCTTCGACGCGAATTTCAACCCCAATGCGTACGGCACCACCGCAGAGGCCGCGGCCACGCGCCGCAGCTTCACCGAAAGCGCGGGCAAGGTGACCGGCAGCGGGCGGGCCGTGGTGCCGATGACGCTGATGCGCGTCTTCGGCAAGCCGACCGAAACGCTCACCGTCACCTGCGACGCGGAAATGCGGCTGCCGAACACCGATGTGATGTTCGTACTCGATACGACCGGATCGATGGATTACTGCCCGAACGGGGATTCGAGCTGCAACGGCAATGCGAACTCGCGCATCGCCGCGCTGCGCATCGCCGTGAAGTGCTTCTACCAGATCGTGGCGCGGCTCGACGTCGCCGATACCGATTGCGACGGTGACGAACCGAGCGGGGGCACCGGCAATCAGGTCCAGATCCGCTTCGGCTTCGTGCCCTATTCCACCAATGTGAACGTCGGCAAGCTGCTGCCCAACGACTATCTGGTCGACGAATGGGAGTATCAGACGCGCGCGGCCAATCTGGCCGTGCCGCCCCAGAGCACCAACACCTATTGGGAAACCTATGGCGGCGGCTCGGTCACGCAGGCCAATTGCCTCAAATTCATGAAGAACGAGGCATTCGGCACGTTCACGGCGACACCAGCCGATTCCGGCGGCCCCTCGCCGGAACCGACCATCGTTTCGACCTTCCCGCATGACGGTGCCGCGAGCGACAGCAATAACGGCGAATGGGGATGGTCCGGCGCATCCGACCGCAACGGTAACGAGAAGAGCTGCCGCCGCCGCCGCACCGACACGACCACTTTCTATGTCGAGAAGTTCGCCAGCTGGACCTACAACCAGCTTCCGGTGACGGTCAGCGGTCTGAAGGCCGGCGGAAGCAGCTGGAATGCTTCGTTCAGCTGGCCGGTCGGCGACACGAGCATCGGCAATGACGTCACCAATGCGACGATCACCTGGGCCGGCTGTATCGAGGAGCGCCAGACCGAAGCGACGACCGACTATGACCCGATCCCGTCGGACGCGCTCGATCTCGATATCGATATGGTGCCCAACAGTCCGGAATCGCGCTGGAAGCCGGCCTTGCCGCGCCTGATGTTCACGCGCGGTAACACCAGCGGCACCAACTATGACGGCACCAGCTGGACCAGCGGCAATACCAGCGGCTGGAGTACCGCGGCCCTCACCACCAGCACCGACTACAACAACCGCTCGACTTTCTATTGCCCCACCGAGGCACGTAAGCTTCAGAGCTGGTCCGATCCGTCGACGTTCCAGAGCTACGTCAACTCGCTCGACCCGAACGGCAATACTTATCACGACATCGGCATCATCTGGGGCGCTCGCCTCATGTCGCCGACCGGGATTTTCAAGAGCGAGAATCAGGCGACGCCGACCGGCGGTGAGATCGAACGGCACATGATCTTCATGACCGACGGCGACACCAATGCGAACGCCGGCGACTATGCCGCATACGGCCTGCCCTATTTTGATCACCGCCAGACGCCTGAGAACCCGACCAAGACCCAGCTCGACGAACAGGTGAACCTGCGGTTCCTCGCGGTCTGCAACTGGGTGCGGAACAAGAACATCACGCTGTGGGTGATCAATTTCGGCGAGGGACAGAGTCAGGCGACACAGGACCGGCTCCAGCAATGCGCCTCAACCGGACGCTACTTCTCGGCCGCCGACTCCGCCGCGCTTCAGACGACCTTCAAGTCGATCGCCGATCAGATCTCGCAGTTGAGGCTCACCAGATGATCCGGCTCGTCCGCCGACCGCGCGCGCTCCTCCGCGACGATCGCGGCGCGACGATCGTCGAGTTCGCGGTCGTGGCGCCGGTGCTGGGTCTGCTGCTGCTCGGAGCGTTCGACATCGCGCACACCCTCTATATGCGCGCCGCGCTGCAAGGCGTCGTGCAGAAGGCCGCGCGAGACCTGACGCTGGAAACCGGCCTGAACGCCACCACCCAAAGCGCGCTCGACAGCAAGGTGAAGACGCAGGTGAGAGCGCTCGCCAACAACGGCACGGTGACGATCACGCGGCAATGGTATCGCTCGTACGAGCATGCCGCGGCGTCGAAGTTCGAGCCCTGGACCGACACCAACAACAACGGCACCTGCGATCCAACTCAGGGCAGCACCCCGGGCGAGCCTTACGAGGATACCAACGGCAACGGCCGCTGGGACGGAACGGGCGGCAACCTGAATCAAGGCGGCGCGAAGGATGCGGTGCTCTACACCGCGTCGATCAGCTACCCCCGCTTCTTCCCCATCTACAATCTGACCGGCGGCTCGCGCACCACCACCGTCACCGCATCGACGATCCTGCGCAATCAGCCCTACGGCGATCAGGCCGTCCCCACAGTGAGGAACTGTACGTGAAGCCCTTCACACTGATCGCCAGCACCGGCCGCAGGCTCGGCAGCGACACCAGCGGGCTGGCGTTGCTCGAATTCGCTTTCGGGCTGCCGGTCCTGCTGACGATGAGCCTCACCGGCGCGGAGCTGACCAACTACATCATCACAAAGATGCGCATCAGTCAGATCGCGCTTCAGCTCGCCGATAACTCCGCGCGCATCGGTTCGGGCAGCCAGCTTGAATCCAAGAAGATCTACGAAAGCGACATCAACGACCTCCTCACCGGCGCCAATTTTCAGGCGGGCGAGCTCAATCTGTTCGCTAACGGACGCGTCATTATTTCCAGCGTTGAGCCGCATGAAACGACGGCGAACCGCTACCGGATTCGCTGGCAACGCTGCAAGGGCAGCAAGACCGCCTGGTCGTCAAGCTATGGCAACCCAACCACGGCGACCAGCGTCACCGGCGTTGGCCCGGCGGGCCGCCAGGTGATCGCACCGCCCAGCGGCGTCGCGATGTTCGTTGAGGTGCGCTACACCTATCAGCCGCTGGTCAAGACCTCGCTGTCCCCGACGAGCGAGATCAACGAGATCGCATCGATGATGGTGCGTGACGCCCGCAATACCACCGGCGGAACCAATGGCGTTTTTCAGCAGAGCGGAATCAGCGCGTCGAGCTGCTGACAGCTAAAGCCCCTCCCCGAGAGAGGAGGGGCCGAAAGCTTATCAGCGGTACGTCACCTTCTTCACCGCGGCGACGACCTTGTCGGCGGTGATCAGCGCGAGCTTCTCGAGGTTCGCGGCGTAGGGCAGAGGAACGTCCTCGTTCGCGACGCGCACGACGGGGGCGTCGAGATCGTCGAAGCCCTCTTCCATCGCGATCGTCACGATTTCCGACGCGATCGAACAGACCGGCCAGCCTTCCTCGACCACGACCATGCGGTTGGTCTTCTTGAGGCTCGCCAGCACCGTCGCCTTATCGAGCGGGCGCAGCGTGCGCAGGTCGATGACCTCCGCCTCGACCCCCTCGCCCGCCAGTGTCTCGGCGGCTTCGAGCGCAACGCCGACACCGATCGAGTAGGACACGATCGTCACGTCCTTGCCTTCGCGAACGATCCGCGCCTTGCCGATCGGCAGGACATGGTCGTCGAGCTGAGCCAGTTCGAACGAGCGGCC
>DATIGZ010000587.1:0-6096 GCA_035481255.1 Sphingomonas sp.
CCCTTATAGAGCGCGCCCATGATCGACTGCTTGGCGCCAAGGCGGACCATGTATGTGCCGATGATCGAGGTAATGATGCACACCCCGCCGATCAGCAGAGGCAAGCTCATCAGCGGCACCAGCAGCGGCGACGAGCCAAGAGCCAATGCGACGCTGACCATGGTGATGCCGACAGTGACGACATAGGTCTCGAAAAGGTCGGCGGCCATGCCGGCGCAGTCGCCGACATTGTCGCCGACGTTATCGGCGATGACGGCCGGGTTGCGGGGGTCGTCCTCGGGGATTCCGGCTTCGACCTTGCCGACCAGGTCTGCGCCGACGTCGGCGGCCTTGGTGAAGATGCCGCCGCCGAGGCGCGCGAAGATCGAGATCAGCGAGGCGCCGAACGCGAGAGCGGTCAGCGCCTTGATGATCTTCTCACCATTGGGTTCGACCCCGCCGGGACCGACCAGATACCAGAAGAGCAGTGAGATCGAGAGCAGACCGAGGCCCGCGACGAGCATGCCGGTGATCGCGCCCGAACGGAAGGCTAGCGTCAGGCCGCCCTGGAGCGAGGTGCGTGCTGCTTCGGCGGTGCGGACATTGGCGCGCACCGAGATGTGCATGCCGACATAGCCCGCGACGCCCGACAGGATCGCGCCGACGAGGAATGCGACGGTCGAAAGCCCGCCCAGCGTGAAGAACAGCACGGCCGCGACGATCACGCCGACGATCGCGATGGTGGTGTATTGGCGGCCGAGATAGGCCTTGGCGCCTTCCTGGATGGCGGCGGCGATATCCTGCATCTTCTGGTCGCCCGCGGGCGCGCGCAGCACCTGCTGCGAAGTTACCAAACCATAGAGCACGGCGATCACGCCGCACGCGATGGCGATATAGACAATCGTCATCTGGTATCCTTCCCCTGTGAAACGCCGCCCGACGCCCGGTTCTTTGCCCGGTGCGGCTGGCGGCACGGGGTGGAGCGTAGAGCGGGAGGGAGGGCTGTCAAGCAGGCCCGATTCGGGGTGGGCGCGGCACGCGGCGCGGTTGACGAAGTTGACACAAATGTGGGGTTTTCCGGCGGATGCGTCCGCGAAGCGGCGGGTTCGCGCCCTGTTCGCGTCCGCAACGCGACAGGTTCGCGACGGCCATGCGGCAGGCACGCGTCACCCGCGCGCCTTCGAGGCGGCTGGCAACGGCGGAGCGGAGACGAAGAGGGGCCCATCGATCAGGGTAGATCAGATGAAATCCAACATTTGAAGTGGCCGCGGGACGACGGGCAGCGGCGGCGGTTCAGCCGCCGTGGCTGTAGCCGAGCTTGCCGGGGAGCGGGACGGGGGCGCCGTTGGCGGTGAGCGTCAGGCCGATGCCCGCGCTTGCCGCGCCGATGCGCGTGGCCGGGACCGGCGGGGCGGTGTCGGCGGGCAGGGTAAAGAGCAGTTCGTAATCGTCGCCCGCGGTGGCGGCGGCGAGCGGATCGAGGTGGTGGAGCGCGAGCGGAACGGCGTCGAGATCGATCGCGATGGCAACGCTGCTGGCTTCGGCCATGCGCCGCGCGTCGATAAGGAGTCCGTCGGATATGTCCATCATCGCGGTGGCGAGGGAGGCGATGGCTTGCCCCTCCGCGACGCGGGGTTGCGGGCGCAGATAGCGGGCGAGGTCGCGCGGCTCGCCATCGTCGTCGAAGCCCGCGCCACCGATGGCGCCGGTTACCCAGAGGGTGTCGCCCGGCCGGGCGCCGGTGCGCAACGGGATATTGGGTTGCGCCGCGCCGATCGCGGTGAGGGTTAGGCTGCGCGGGGCGCCGCGCGGCATCGCCACGGTATCGCCGCCGAGCAGCGGCATGGCGAAGCGGGTGAGCGCGTCGTTCAGACCGTCGAGAAAGGCGCGGTCCCAGTCGGCATCGCCCGACAGCGCATAGTTGAGCAGACAGCCGACCGGCGCGGCGCCCTTGGCCGCGAGATCCGACAGGTTCACCGCGGCGAGCTTCCACCCGATCGAGTCCGCGGGATCACCGGGACGATAGTGGACGCCCGCGACCATCGTGTCGCTGGTGAGGATCAGTTGCCCGGCGGCGACGTCGAGAACCGCTGTGTCGTCGGCGAGGCCCGCGGCGGCGGGATGAGTCGCGATCGCACGCAGCGCGGTGAGGAAGGCGAATTCGTCGGACACGGGAACCGGGGTTAGGCGAGGGCGGCGGCAAGTGCAAAGGCGATGACCCGATCCGGGTCACTGCGTGGCTATGCCGTCTTTATGCGTCGTTGCGCTTGCGTTATCCTCGTGCAGCGGTGGGGGCCGCCGGGGAGGGCGACATGGGACAGGCGTTGAAGCTGGCGGTGGCGATGCTGGCGATGGGCTGGGGCGCACCCGCGCTCTCCGCGCAGCAGGCGCAAGCCATTCGACCGGTTGATGTCGAGATCAACAAGCTCGATTGGGAATGGGATCGCCTCGTCAAAGCGAGGCAATATGACGCCGCGATCGCCGTCATGCTCAAGGCGTTGCAGCTGGCGGAGGGCGCCGACGGCGCGAACGCGGAACGCGCCGGCCATTTCCATACGCGGCTCGGCTCGCTCTACCTGAGCAAGGGGGACAAGGTCAGCGCGGAAGCAGCCTATCGGCGCGCGTTCTCGATCTTTGATCTGAAATACGGTCAGCGGCTGCCGGGATGGAGCTGCTACATTCCTGCATTGCTAGCGCAGCTCTCCCGGCTCGAAGCGCAGATTCCCTATTATGAACGCGCCATCGCCTGTTACGAGGCGACGCCCAAGCCCGGGAGCCCGAGCGCGATCGATGCGGTGATCGAGCTCGCTCACTTTTATCGCTACTGGCCCGAGCGCACCCAGCTGGTGGCCAAGGCCGGTCCGCTGATCGATCGATGGATCCCGATCGCCGTGCGCGATCTGGGGCCGGATCACCATGAGGTCGCCGAATTGTGGCGCGGGCGCGCGGACGCCTATCAGGCGATGGGTGATAAGGCCGGTGCGCGAGCGGCCCGGCTGCGCGCGCTCGACATCCTGTCGCGCGGGCCGGGACCGGCAAAAGGCGACAAGGCCAAGCTGAAGATCGAGCAGAATGTGCTGGTGTCGCTGAAGGGCATGTACCGCCCGGACGATATCGACGAGACCTATGTCGGCTATCACGCGCGCTATGTGGCGGTGGTGGAGCAGATCGAAAATCCGGCGAGCGGCATCACGGCGTCGGCGCGAGCGTATCTGGCCAGCCTGCGGGAGCAGTTCCCCAACTGGCGGCCGCCATCCGAAGCAGCGCGCGCACCGGCGCCGGTGCGGCAGGCCGCCGTGGCGCCGGCCCCCGTCCCGGCGGGCGGAGGCGGCGATCGGGTCGAGCACGCACCGCCACCCGGCACGGGCGTGAAGCCCGTCTGGCCGACGGGCATGGAGACCGGCAATCTCTATTTCGTGGTCAGCGGCAATACCGATGGAACCTATAAGTCCGAAGACGCCGTGCCGATCATGGTCGCGGCGGAAAGCGCTGCGGAAGCCGTCGAACGCGTCCGGCGGGCGCACCTCCAGTCGCTGAGAGGCGGCTATGAAGGACGCGCGGTCCATGCCCGGGTGATCGAGGCGGGAGAGTGCAAGGGGCCGGTCTGGGGCGCGGTGGCTGCGAATAGCGTCGAGGAGAAGAAGGGCTTCGCCTGGGGCGGCGGCTGCGGGAAGACCCCTGCCCAGGCGATCGAGGCGGCGTTCGCGGCGTGCCGCAAGAAGGGGCCGGTGAATTGTGACACCGTCGGTACGACCTACCGCGAACGACGCCAGGTCATCCTGGCGCTGAGCGGCCGGTCGTCATGGAGCGGTTACTATTGCGTGACGGGCTGCACCCCGTCGCCGCCGAACAACTTCGGATCCTACAACGCCTTCTCCGAAGGCTCGTACGCCCTCAGCGAGATCGAGGGCGAGGCGGATGCGATCGCGAAGCTCGGCAAGGCGTGCGCGGGCCAGCCATGCTACCTCACCACGACCACCGTGCGCTGCTTCGACCAGACGGCGCCGGACGTTCGAACCGCCAAATGCACCGACGCGAGATTGACGCCCCGGGGCTATAGCGGGCCGATCCGCTGACGCGGCGGATCACACCGCTTTCAGGGCTTCCTCGAAGTCGGCGATGAGGTCGTCGGCGTTCTCCACGCCGATCGAGATGCGCACGAGATTGTCGGTGATGCCGAGCGCCTTCTTGCGCGCGTCGGGGACCGAGAGGTGAGTCATCGCCGCCGGGGCGGAGGCGAGCGTCTCGGTGCCGCCGAGGCTGACTGCGAGCTTGGCGATCTTGAGGCTGTCGAGGAAGGCGAACGCCTCCTTCTCGCCGCCCTTGAGGTAGAGCGAGAAGGTCGATCCGGCGCCGGTGCAGTGGCGCTTGTAGATATCGGCCTGACGCGAGCCCTCTTCGAGGAAGCCGAGATAGCCGACCTTCTCGACCTTGGGGTGGGTGCGCAGATATTCGCAGACCTTCACCGCGTTCTCGCCCGCGCGCGACATGCGCAGTTCGAGGGTTTCGAGGCTGCGCAGCAACATCCAGGCGGTGTTGGGATCGCAGATCGTGCCGATGGTGTTGCGCATCATGCGGATGGTGTTGATGTGCGCCTTCGACCCGAGCACGCCGCCCGCGACGAGGTCGCTATGGCCGCCCGCGTACTTGGTGAGCGAATAGACGACGAGGTCGGCGCCCTGCTGCAGCGGCTTGGCCCAGAGCGGGCCGAGGAAGGTGTTGTCGATCGCGATCGGCGGTTTGTTGGCGCCGGTGAAGATCGCGTCGCGGCTGGCGGCGACGGCCTCGACATCGACCAGCGCGTTGGTCGGGTTGGCGGGGCTTTCGAGATAGATCAGCGCGACATTGCCCGAGGCCGCCTTGGACAGGACCGCGTCGATCTCCTCCCGCGTCGCGCCGGCGGGGAAGTCGAGCCAGTGGACGCCGAACTTGCCGAGAATGCGCGCGATCAGCGTCTCGGTCGCGGCATAGAGCGGGCCCGAATGGACGATAGTGTCGCCGGGCTTGACCATGGCGAGGAAGAGCGTGGCGATGGCGGACATGCCCGACGAGAAGGCGAGCGCGTCCTCCGCCTCTTCCCAGATGCCGAGGCGATCCTCGAGGATCTCCTGATTGGGGCCGTTGAAGCGCGAATAGACGAGACCCTCGGCGCCGCCGGGACGCTTGCCGGTCACGCCCTCGAAATGGCGCTTGCCCGCGGCGGCGTTGGGGAAGACGAAGGTCGAGGTGGCGAAGATCGGGGGCTTGAGCGAGCCTTCCGACAGCATCGGATCATAGCCATGACCCATCATCAGCGTCGCCGGGCTGAGCTCGCGGCCGCCGACGGTCTTGACCGACGGCTTGGGACGGCTGCGCGGGGTGGTGCTGGTGAGAGCGGCTTCGTCGGGCTTGACGGGCTTGTCGGTCATATCAGGTGCCTCTCACAGGTCGTATCAGTTGAAACGTCTTGAAGCTGCACTCGCACCAACGCTTCAACCCGTCAATGAGATCAGAGAAATCTGGCGGCCGTAATCGGGTTCGTTGCGATGCGTGGCGCGGCGGAAGCTGTAGAAGCGGTCGGGCTGGGAATAGGTGTCCTCGCCCAGAGCTTCCACGGTGCGCAGGCCGGCGGCGGCGAGGCGGTGGACGACATAGGCTTCGAGGTCGAACTGGTGATGCCCTTCGCGGCCGGGAGTGAAGAAGCGGTCGTTCTCCGGATCGAATTCGGCGAAGCGGGTGCGGAAGCCTTCATCCACCTCGTAGCTTGCGCGGGCGATGCACGGGCCGACAGCGGCGACGATGTTGTCGCGCGTCGCGCCGAGCGCTTCCATCGCGGCGATGGCGGAGTCGGTGACGCCGCCGAGCGCGCCCTTCCACCCGGCATGCGCGGCGCCGATCACCCCGGCCTGACGGTCCGCGAAGAGGACCGGCGTGCAGTCGGCGGTGAGGATGCCCAGCGTCAGGCCCGGACGGTTGGTGACGAGCGCGTCGGCATGCGGGCGGAGCTCGTCGCTCCACGGCTCGAGTACCGTGACCGCGTCGGCGCTGTGAACCTGATAGAGGCCGATCAGCTCGGTTCCCGGCGCGACCGCGGCGATGGCACGGCGCTGATTCTCGATCAGCTCGGGCGTCGGCGGG
>DATIGZ010000588.1:0-2492 GCA_035481255.1 Sphingomonas sp.
CGGCGGGTCCGGTGACCGTCATCGGCCTGCTCCGGGCGAGTGAGCCGAAGGGCGGCTTTCTGCGTACCAACGCTCCTGCGGAAGGCCGCTGGTATTCGCGTGACGTGGCCGCGATCAGGGCGGCGCGCGGGATAGACAACGCCGCGCCTTTCTTCATCGACGCCGACGCGACTCCCAATCCGGGCGGATGGCCGGTAGGCGGACTCACCGTGCTGCGTTTCAACAACAACCATCTCGTCTACGCGCTCACCTGGTTCGGACTGGCCGGGATCAGCGCCGCCGCGCTGTTCCTGCTGCTGCGGCGGAAGGTGCGATGATGGACGCGCCGCTCCTCGCGCTCACCCGGCGTGGGCCGGGCCTCATCGCCGAGACCGCGGCGGCGGAGAATATGCGCCAGCTGATCCAGCTGCGGTGGATCGCGGTGGTCGGGCAGACGCTTGCGATCCTGCTCGTCCATTCCGGTTTCGGCATTCCGCTGCCGGTGGTCGAGATGCTCGGCGTCGCCGCCTTGCTGGCAGTCGCGAACCTGCTCGCGACGATGGCCCTGCCGCGTCACCGCGTGCACAGTGGCGAGGTGATGCTGGCGCTGCTCATCGACATGGCCGCGCTGACGCTCCAGCTCTATTTCAGCGGCGGCGCGACCAACCCGTTCATCTCGCTCTACCTGCTTCAGGTCGTGCTCGGCGCGATCCTGTTGCCGCCGGCCGCGGTCGCGGTGCTGGTGACCGCCACCGCGCTCAGCTATGCGCTGCTCACCGTCAGCTATGTGCCGCTTCTGCTGCCCGCGGGACTGGTGGTGGCGCATGCCGACCTGTTCGCGATCGGGCATTGGATCGGCTTCGTGATGGTGGCCAGCCTGCTGGTGCTGTTCATCGTGCGGATCAGCCGGAACCTGCGCGCGCGTGACGCGCATGTGGCCGATCTGCGCCAGCATGCGGTGGAGGAGGAGGGGATCGTCCGCATGGGGCTGTTCGCCTCGGGCGCCGCGCATGAGCTGGGGACGCCACTCGGCACGCTGTCGGTGATCCTCGCCGACTGGCGGCGAATGCCGGCGATCGCGGCCGATGCGCAGCTGGCGGGGGAGGTCGCGGAGATGCAGGCCGAGGTGCAGCGCTGCAAGGCGATCGTGTCCGACATCCTCCATTCGGCGGGCCAGCCCCGGGGCGAGGCGATGCAGAGCATGGCGGCGGCCGCATTCCTGACCGATCTGGCCGATGCGTGGCAGCCGACCTGGCCGCAAGTGCCGCTCGCCACCAGCATCGAGGATGCCGGTTCTGTCGTGATCGCGGTCGATCCCGCGCTGCGTCAGGCGGTGACCAACCTGCTCGATAACGCCGCCGAAGCCTCACCGCTCGGCCTTCGCCTGACGGGTAAGGTCGAGGAGGGTATGCTGGCGATCGTGGTACGCGACTACGGGCCGGGGTTCGATCCGGCTGCGCTGGCGCATGTCGGCGAGCTGTACCGTTCGACAAAGGGGGCCGGGCACGGTCTTGGGCTGTTCCTCGCCACCAATGTCGCGCGGCGGATGGGCGGGCGGCTGGAGGCGCGCAACCCGGCGGGCGGCGGCGCCGAGGTGCGGCTGATCCTGCCGCTGATCCATGCGGAGACGCACTGATGGAAGAACAGGACCCGATTCCCAATCTTGTCCTTGTCGAGGACGACGCGACCTTCGCGCGCACGCTCCAGCGTTCGTTCGAGCGGCGCGGCTATCGCGTCCGCGTCGCGGCCGGCCCGGCGGAGTTGGACGCGTTGCTCGAGGCGGAGGTGCCGACGCATGCGGTGGTCGATCTGAAGCTCGGCACCGCGTCGGGTCTGCCCTGCGTGGCGAAGCTGCACGCGCGGGATCCCGCAACGCTGATCGTGGTGCTGACCGGCTATGCCAGCATCGCCACGGCGGTGGAGGCGATCAAGCTCGGCGCGTGCCACTATCTGGTGAAGCCGTCGAACACCGACGATATCGAGGCCGCGTTCGGCAAGGCGCCGGGCAACCCCGATGTACCCGTCACCCCCCGCGCGGCGTCGCTCAAGACGCATGAGTGGGAGATGATCAACGAAACGCTCGCCGCGACCGGTTTCAACATCTCGGAGACCGCCCGGCAGCTCGGGATGCACCGCCGCACGCTGGCGCGGAAGCTCGAGAAGCGGCCGGTCAAGTAGCTGCAATGGAGCGCTAAACGCGACGGATCGCGGATCGATTGCCATCACGGGTCGTTCAACAAGGCGAGCGGGCATCGGGAGAGACGTGATGAACCAGCGCGATCAAGGCCAGAACCGGAATCCGGGTGGCCAGCAGCAACAGCAGCGCGGCCAGAAGATGGAGAAGCAGCAGCAACAGCAGCCGCAACGCCAGCAGGATGGTGGCGAGAAGAAGCCCCAACCCGGCAAGGACGAACTGGAACGCTAACGTTCGCCGACCGGACGTTTTGAAGGGGCCCGAGCGGCCCCTTCTTCTTTTTGGGCTGCTGAACGGGCATGCTGGCAGCCATGAACCC
>DATIGZ010000589.1:0-5221 GCA_035481255.1 Sphingomonas sp.
ACCCTGCTCAATGGCCGCCAGGTCGATGCGATCCTCGATACCGGGGTCAGCGACACCGCCGTCTCGGCGCGTTTTGCCCGCGCGGCGGGAATGAAGCCGCTTGTGCCCGGACAGGCCGACGCGATCGGCGGCAGCGTGGCGCTCAGCTGGGGCGCGGTCGATCGGGTGGAAGTCGGGGGTCTTGTCCGCACCGGCGGCCGCATTGCGATCATCGATGCCGATCCGCGCGTCACCGGCGCCGCGCCGGTTGATCTGTTCGTCGGCGCCGACCTGCTCGCCGCGCACGCGCTCGAGATCGATTACGACGCGCAGCGCTTCCGCCTCCTGCCCTCGGGCCGCTTGCCGTTTCGGGGCGTCACCGCGCCGCTGCGGCTCGCCGGTCCAGCGGGCCTCTATCTCAGCGAGCTGGATCTGGGCGGACGGCGGCATCGGCCGATGATCGTCGATACCGGCGATGGCAGCATGGTGACCCTCACCCGCACCGCATGGCGCGGAATCGAGCAATCGGGCGGCACCGTCACCACCGCGATCGCCTGGGGTTTAGGGGGTCAGGTGGAGAGCGAGGTGACGATCGTCCCTGCGCTGCGCATCGCCGCGCTCCCCGCGAACGAAGTCGAGCTTCGGATCGAACCGGACAGCGGCTTCTCCGGGCGCAAGGGCGCCGCGGGGCGCCTCGGCGGCGGACTGCTTCGGCGGCACCGCGTGCTTCTCGATCCCGGCGCCGGCCGCATGGTGCTCGCCCCCGCCGCGCGCAGCGAGTGGCCGGTGACGCGTTCGACCAGCGGGTTGATGGTCGGCCAGCGCGGCGACCGGCTGCGCGTCCTCCACGTCATGCGCGGCAGTCCGGCGGCGGCGGAGTGGCAGGCGGGCACGGAAATCTGCGCGGTGGACGGGTCGCCTATCCCCGCCGCCTATGCGAGCAGCCCCCTCGCAAGCTGGTCCACCGGCGCGCCGGGGCGCACGGTACGGCTCAGGCTGTGCGACGGCGCTGAGCGCAGCCTCACCCTCGCCCGCTTCTACTGAGTCAGCGCCAGCCTTTGATCGCGAGCGCCGCGGTCACGACCGCGCCCAGTACGGCCATGACCTGGATCAGCGTCCACGGCATCCAGCCGACGCGGTCGAGGTTGCGCCGTTTGGTCCGCCGCCACTCGGCCAGCCCGCTGCCCGCCGCCACCGCGACGAACGCGCCCACGCCAATCCATAACGGCCCCAATAACGGCCCTTGCATCACCGCGCGCTCCGCTTCACCAATCGTCGCCATATCGGAGAGGAGCCCAGAATGCGCAACACCCTGACGTTTGCCGCCATGACAGCCACCGCGCTCATCAGCGCCGCCGCCATCGGCGCGCCGCAGACCGGGAGCGTTAGTCCCGAATTGAAGGATGCCGTCGCCGCACCCACGCGCACCCCGGCCAATCTCGCCCGCGACAAATATCGCCATCCGGCCGAAACGCTTGCCTTCTTCGGCGTGAAGCCGACCGATACCGTGGTCGAGCTGTGGCCCGGCGGCGGCTGGTATACCGAGATTCTCGCGCCCTATCTCCGCAAGGGCCGCGGCACGCTCTATGCCGCCGCGCCCTGGCCAAACGGCATCGCGCGGGTTCAGGATTATCGCCAGAAGGACTTCCAGACCTATGGTGAGATCGTCTTCGCCGCCTTCCCGCACTGGGGCGACAGCGCGCCCAGGATCCGCGACAACAGCGTCGACGTCGTGCTCACCTTCCGCAACGTCCATAACTGGCGGATGGGCTATCAGCGCGACGACAAGCAGGACTATTCAGCCGAGGCGTTCAAGCAGATCTTCGCGATGCTCAAGCCCGGCGGAACGCTCGGCATCGAGGATCATCGCCTGCCCGAAACCGCCGACGCCGAACGTGAACGCACCAGCGGCTATATCAAGGTCTCGACGATCAAGAAGCTCGCCGCCGCGGCCGGTTTCGTGTTCGCCGGCGAAAGCGAAATCAACGCCAACCCAAAAGACACGGCCGACTGGAAAGACGGCGTCTGGACGCTTCCGCCCAGCTACCGCCTCAAGGATGTCGATGGCGCCAAATATGAAGCGATCGGCGAGAGTGACCGCATGACGTTGAAGTTCAAGAAGCCGGGCTAATCGGGTGCCGGGGCCGTGGCGATCACGGCCCCTTGTGCACTACCCCGGCGCGCATCACGAAGCCGACCGACTTCAGCAGCTTCACATCGTTCAGCGGATCCCCGCTCACAGCGATGATATCGGCGCTCTTGCCCGGCTCGATGCTGCCGACTTCCTTCGACAGGCCGAGCAGATCCGCGGCGTTGACCGTCGCCGCCTGGATCGCCTGCATCGGCGTCAGGCCGTGCTTGACCAGCAGTTCGAACTCGTCGGCATTGCGGCCGTGCTTGGAGACGCCCGCATCCGTGCCGAACGCGATCTTCACGCCCGCCGGCACCGCTCGTTCCAGCGCCTTGCCGGTAATCGTGATGCGCCAGTCGATCTTCGCGCGCACCTCCGGCGGATAGGCGGCCGGATCCCTTGCGATCCGCTCAAGATAGCCGTTCACGGTCGACAGCGTCGGGACGTAGTAGGCGCCGCTTTTCTTGAACAGCGCGATGCTCTCGTCGTCGATCAGCGTGCCGTGCTCGATCGAATCAACTCCGGCGCGCAGCGCCACCGCGATCCCGTCCGCGCCATGTGCATGCGCCGCGACCTTGCGGCCATAGAGGCGCGCGGTCTCGACGATCGCCCTGGCCTCCTCGTCGAACATCTGCTTGCCAAGGCCCGCGCCGATTCGGCTGTTGACGCCGCCGGTGGTCGCGATCTTGATCACATCAGCGCCACGCCCGATTTGCGCGCGCGTCGCCTTACGGCACTCGTCCACGCCATCGCACAGGTTCGCCGCGCCAACCGCTTCGTGCAGTTCCTCGACGATGCCGAGCCGCTGGTCGCCATGTCCCGATGTGGTGGAGATGCCCATACCGGCATCGACGATACGCGGGCCGCTGACCCACCCCCGCGCGATCGCGTCGCGCAGTGCCAGAGTCGCGCCGCCGTCGCCCAGATTCCGCACCGTGGTGAAGCCCGCCATCAGCGTCTTCTGCGCGTTCCACAGCGCTTCATAGGCGCCCATCTGCTTGCTCTCGGTGAACCCGGCGAGCAGACCTTCCTGCCCTGCGCGGTCGGAGCTCAAATGAACATGGCTGTCGATCAGCCCGGGCAGCACCGTGCGGTCCTTGAGGTCGATCACCGGCGCCTCGCCCAGCGGTGTGACGTGACCGTCATAGACGCCGACGATCTTGCCGCCCTTCACCGCGATCGTGCTCGCGCCGCGCGGTGATTGCCCCGGCCGGTCGATCATCTTGCCGGCATGGATGTAGCGGTCGACCGGCGCGCTTTGCGCATGGGCAACACCCGCGAGCAGCATCGCCGCGGTGAAAGCAGCCAACGTCTTCATAGATCTCCCCGGTTTCGTTTCCGGGGAGACTATGATCGTCAACCGAGCTTGTCGATCTTGTCCTGCAACGAAGCGAGCTGCGCCTTCAATGTGGCGATCTCGTCGTCCTTGCTCTTCTCGGGAGCTTCGGCGGCGCCGGGTGCACCCGGCTTGAACGCTTCGGCCGCGGCCTCGAACATCGCCATGTTGCGCTTGGCGATCTCGGCGAAAGGCGAGTTGGCGAACGCGCCCTCTACCGCCGACTTGAATTGCGCCTGATTGCGGCGAAAGCTGTCCATCGACGCTTCGAGATAGCCCGGCACGACCGCCTGCATCGAATCGCCGTAGAGCGCGATCAACTGGCGCAGGAAGTTCACCGGCAGCAGCGTCTGGCCCCGCGCTTCCTCTTCCATGATGATCTGGGTGAGAACGTTATGCGTAATATCTTCTTCGGTTTTCGCATCGATAACCTTGAAGTCACGCCCTTCGCGCGTCATCGCTGCCAGATGATCGAGTGTGATGTAGGACGAGGTTTCGGTGTTGTAGAGGCGCCGGTTCGCATACTTCTTGATGATGACCGGGCCGTCGGTATTCGCCGTCTTCTTCATCTTGACCCCCACGGGTGGTTGACGTGTCCCTAACACCCTTTGATACTGCACCGCAACACGGGCCTCGCCCCCTCCCTCTCTTTCTGGGACTGTTGCGCAGCGAAACCGCAGCATTGCCCGAACGCCGCGCCTCGGCACTGGCGGGACTAGCCGCTTATCAGGCCGCGGCCCGTCCCCGCCCGCGCCGCCCGATGCCGGTGGTTGCGGGTGCCGGGCGGGCTACGCTGCGCGACTATGGCGGAAGCGGCCCGCCCGCGGTGTTCGTCCCCTCATTGATCAACCCGCCGCTCATCCTCGACATGCCCTATCGCCGCTCGCTGCTGCGCTGGCTGTCGCGGCAAGGGGTGCGTCCGCTGCTGGTTGATTGGGGCACGCCGACGCCGCAGAATCGCGCGCAGGATGTCGCGCAGCACATCGAGGAGATGCTGATCCCGCTGCTGCGCAGCATCGGGGAGCCGGCGGCGCTGACGGGCTATTGCCTGGGCGGAACGATGGCGATGGCCGCGGCCGCCGCAGTGCCGGTGCGCGGACTGGCGCTGATTGCGGCGCCGTGGCGCTTCTCCGGCTTTGGCCCGGACGCGATCGGGCGGATCGAGTCGCTGTGGGAAGGCGCGCATGAAACCTGCGACCGGCTCGGGCTGGTCCCGATGGAAGTGCTGCAGGCGGGCTTCTGGCAACTCGACCCCGCGCGAACCATCGCCAAGTATGAGCGCTTCGGCCGCCTCGATCCGGCGAGCGCCGCCGCCAAATCCTTTGTCGCGATGGAGGATTGGGCGAACGCCGGCGCGCCACTAACCTATGCGGCGGGACGGCAGGTTTTCGATGACCTGTTCACCGCCGATCTTCCCGGACGGGGAAAGTGGCGGGTCGCGGGCACCATCGCCAACCCCATGATGCTTCCCTGCCCTTCGATCGAGTTTGTATCGCTCACCGACCGCATCGTCCCCGCAGCAAGCGCAGCCGGCCTGTCCGACCGGCGCGAGCTGCGGCTGGGCCATGTCGGGATGATGGTCGGATCTTCCGCGAAGGAAGCGCTGTGGCGCCCATTGGCGGACTGGCTCGGCCACCTTAGATAGCCCTCAAATCCAGCAGGAGTCGCACGCCAATGACCGAAGTCGTGATCACCGCCGCCAAGCGCACCCCCGTCGGCAGCTTCCTTGGCGCCTTCGCCACGACCCCCGCGCACGAGTTGGGCCGGATCGCGAT
>DATIGZ010000590.1:0-5691 GCA_035481255.1 Sphingomonas sp.
GGGTGGACGAGGGCGAGCTGGTCCGCCGCTGTGGCGCGACCTTCAAGCAGGGCGCCCGGTTCGTGAACTGGCGCACCGGCACGGGCGACCAGTATCTCCACGCCTTCCAGACCGCCGATCAGCGCTCGGGGCTCGACCTGCTGCCCTATTGGCTGCTTGGCGCGGCGGGGGACCGGGGCTGGGACGAGGCGGCGACGCCGCAGCGCAGGGCCGCGGATGCGCACCGCGCGCCCAAGCTGCCGACGCATCCCGACTATGCCGGGCCGCTCAACTATGCCTTCCACTTCGACGCGGTGATGCTGGCGCAACTGCTGCGCGACCAGTCGATCGCCAATGGTGTCGCGCACCTGATCGACACCGTCACGGAGGTTCTGGTCGGCGAGGACGGCGCGATCGCCGGGGTGCGGACGCAGGCGAACGGCGCGCTCACCGCCGACCTCTATATCGACTGCACCGGCTTTCGCGCCGAGCTGATCGGCAAGGCGATGGGCGTGCCCTACCGGTCGTGCCGCGACGTTTTGTTCTGCGACAGCGCGATGGCGATTCAGGTGCCCTATGCGGCGCCCGACAGCCCGATCGCGTCGACCACCATCTCGACCGCGCAGGAGGCGGGGTGGATCTGGGATATTGGCCTCGATCACCGTCGCGGCGTCGGCCATGTCTATTCGTCGGCGCATAGCGACGACGCGCGAGCGGAGGAGATGCTGCGTGGCTTCGTCGGCCCGGCGGGCGACGATCTCGAGATCCGCAAATTCCGCTTCGAGGCGGGGTATCGCGAGACCAACTGGCACAAGAATTGTGTCGCGATCGGCCTCTCGAGCGGGTTCTTCGAGCCGCTCGAGGCGACGGGGATCATCTTCTCGGAAGTCGCCGCGGCGCTGGTCGCGAACCTGTTCCCATGGGGCGGGGACTATGAGACCTCGGCGCGCCAGTTCAACAGGATCATGCGCCGCCGCTATGACCGCGCGCTCGACTTCATCAAGATGCACTATCTGCTGAGCGAGCGCCGCGACACCGACTTCTGGCGCGACAATGTCCGGCCGGAAACCGCGCGCGACAGCCTGCACGAGCTGCTCGACCGCTGGCGCTTCCGTCCGCCGAACGAACTGGATACCGACCCGAATATCGACATCTTCCCGGACGCCAGCTGGCAATATGTTCTCTACGGCATGGGCTGGAAGACTGATCTGAACGCGCGGACCGGTGCGTTCCGCTATTTCGACGACGCCCGCGCCGCCTTTGCCGAGATTCGGCGGCAGGGCGACTATGCCGTCGCCAACCTTCCCACCAACCGCCAGCTCGTCGAACACGCGGCGAAGCACGGCTTCGCGAAAGCGGCCGCATGACGGCGCAGACGATGGGACAGCCGATCCGCAAGGTGGTGATCGTCGGCGGAGGGACCGCCGGATGGATGACCGCTGCGACCCTCTCGCGGCTCACCGCGGCGGGCGTGTCGGTGACCTTGGTCGAATCCGATGCGATCGGCACGGTGGGGGTCGGCGAGGCGACGGTGCCGCCGCTCCACGACTTCAACGGTTTGTTGGGACTCGACGAGGACGAGTTCATCCGCGCGACGCAGGCGACGTTCAAGCTGGGCATCGAATTCGTGAACTGGGGGCGGCAGGGGGATCGCTATATCCACCCCTTCGGCATCCATGGCCGCGACACCCAGGGCGTCAAATTCCATCAGATCTGGTTGCGCCAGTCGCGGCTCGAGGGGCCGGACGGCGATGTCGGGCCGCTGTCCGATTATTGCCTGCCCACGGTGGCGGCGCGGCTGAACCGCTTTTCGCGCCCGTCGTCCAATCCGGCGGCGGTGCTCTCCTCGATGGCCTATGCCTTTCATTTCGATGCGGGCCTCTATGCCCGCTTCCTGCGCGGCTATGCCGAGGATCGCGGCGTCACGCGGGTCGAGGGCAAGATCGGCACGGTCGAGCAGGATGGCGAGACCGGCTTCATCACCGGCGTGGTGCTGGAGGATGGCCGCCGGATCGAGGGCGAGCTGTTCGTCGACTGCAGCGGCTTTCGCGCGCTGTTGCTCGGTGAGACATTGGGCGTCGGCTATCGTAGCTGGCTCCACTGGCTGCCCTGCGATCGCGCGATCGCCATTCCGTGCGCGAGCGCCGATCCGCTGTTGCCCTTCACCCGGGCGACCGCGGGCAAGGCGGGGTGGCGCTGGCGCATCCCGCTCCAGCACCGCATCGGCAACGGCCATGTCTATTCGAGCGCGCATTATAGCGACGAGGACGCGTTGCGCGACCTGCTCGACGGGCTGGACGGGGCACCGACCGACGACCCGCGCTACCTGCGCTTCACGCCCGGGCGGCGCGAGCGGTTGTGGGAGAAGAACTGCATCGCGATCGGCCTGTCGGGCGGGTTCATCGAACCGCTCGAATCGACCAGCATCCACCTCATCCAGTCGGGCATCTTCCGTCTGATGGCGCTGTTCCCCGACACCGGCTTCGGCGCGGTCGAACGCGACGAATATAATCGCTGGCTGACGCGCGAATATGAACAGGTCCGCGACTTCGTCATCCTCCACTACCACGCCACGAAGCGCGATGATTCCTCTTTCTGGGACTATTGCCGGACGATGCCGGTGCCCGACAGCCTGACCGAGCGGGTCGAGCTGTGGCGGGGCAAGGCGCGGAATTTCAAGGCGCATGGCGACCTGTTCGGCGAAGACAGCTGGATCGCGGTGCTGCTGGGCCAGAACGTCATGCCGGAAGGCTTCGATCCGCTGGCGTCGGCGCTGCCGGTCGCGGAGACCGGCCGGTTCATGCGGCATTTGCGCGAGGTGATCGGCAAGACGGCGGCGGCGATGCCGACCCAAGCGGAGTTCATCGCGCAGCACTGTGCGGCGCGGCGGCCCGCAACGGCCTGAAACGATTTCAATCAACAGGGGAAGATGGAATGAGATCGAGCTGTGCCGTCCTGTCGAAGCTGGTCGCCGGTGCATTGCTGGCGCTGGCTACAGCCGCGTACGGCCAGGCCCCCGAGACCGTCCGGCGCATAGATATCGACCTCGCCAGGGCGGGCGCGCCGCTCGACCGCTCGTTCAACTTCTCGGTCGGTGCGGACTATCCGGGCACGCTGATCCGGCCCGAGAGCCTCGCCCAGCTCAAGACCGCGCGCGACGAACTCGGCTTCCGCCATGTCCGCTTCCACGCGATCTTCCACGACGCGCTCGGCACCGTCCGCGTCGTGGATGGCAAGACGGTCTATGACTGGACCAAGATCGACCAGCTTTACGACGCGCTGCTGGCGATGGGGGTGAAGCCGTTCGTCGAGCTTGGCTTCACGCCTGATGCGATGGCGACGTCGAAACAGACGATCTTCTACTGGAAGGGCAATACCTCCCACCCCGAGCCCAAGGCGTGGGCGGCACTGGTCGATGCGTTCGTGCGGCATCTGCGCGCGCGCTATGGCGAGGCGGAGGTGCGCGGCTGGTATTTCGAGGTTTGGAACGAGCCCAATCTCGACGGCTTCTGGGAGCGTGGCGACCAGAAGGCCTATTTCGACCTGTACGAAAACACCGCGCGGACGATCAAGGCGATCGACCCGGCGATCAGAGTCGGTGGCCCCTCGACCGCGGGCGCGGCGTGGGTCCCCGAACTGCTCGACTTCGCACACCGCCGCGGCATCGCGGTCGATTTCGTGACGACCCACACCTATGGCGTCGATGGCGGCTTCCTCGACGAAAAGGGGCATGACGACAACAAGCTGTCGACCAATCCCGATGCGGTCACCGGCGACGTGCGGCGCGTCCGCGAGCAGATCGCGGCGTCCAAATTCCCCAACCTTCCGTTGTTCTTCACCGAATGGAGCTCAAGCTACAACCCGCGCGATCCGGTGCACGACAGCTATATCAGCGCGGCCTATGTTCTCTCCAAGCTCAAGGCGACGCGGCCCTATGCGCAGGGGATGAGCTACTGGACCTATAGCGACCTGTTCGAGGAGGTCAGTCCGCCGCCTACGCCCTTCCATGGCGGCTTCGGCCTGATCAACCGCGAGGGCGTGCCCAAAGCGACCTGGTTCGCGTATAAATATCTCAACCAGCTTGCCGGGCGCGAGGTACCGTCCGCAGACGAGTCCGTGGTTGCCGCGACCGAAAAGGGCCGCGCCGGCGTCGTGTTCTGGAACTGGACTCAGCCCGAGCAGACGTTGAGCAACCGGCCTTTCTTCACGCGGGTTCTTCCTGCGAAGCCCGCTGTGCCCGCCGAACTGCGCTTCGCCGGTCTCGCGCCGGGCAGTTACCGCGTGACCGTGCGGCGTACGGGTTTCCAGGCGAACGACGCGCACACCCGTTACCTGCAAATGGGGTCGCCCAAGGATTTGAGCGCCGCCCAACTCGCCGAGCTGCGCGCACTGACGCAGGACAAGCCCGAGACGGATCGGACGGTCCGCATCGGCGCCGATGGCCGCTACACGCTGAACATCCCGATGCGGACCAATGACGTCATCCTCGCACAGATCGAGCCGCTCAAGACCCCCACACGCAAGTAGGCGCGCCGCGCCGGAGTAGAACCGATGGAACCTACACGCCGCCAGACGCTCGCCCTTGCCTTGGCCAGCGGCCTCACCCTGTCCGCCCGCGCCGCTGCCGCCGACCGTCCCAACTTCCCGCCCGCGCGCAAGCCGGGGGTCGAGGGCCAGCGCAAGGGGGATCTGGGCGACGGGCGCTACATCAACCCCGTGCTCGCGGGGGACCGGCCGGATCCCAACGTCCTCAAGGACGGCGACGATTACTATGCGACCTTCTCGTCATTCCAATATTATCCGGGCATCCCGATCTGGCATTCGCGCGATCTGGTGAACTGGACTCCGGTCACCACGGCGCTCAGGCAGCATATCGGAATCGTCTGGGCGCTCGACATCGCCAAGCATGACGGGCGCTACTTCATCTATATTCCCGCGCTCGATCCGACCGATGTCAAGCGCGGGATCAAGACCTGGGTCATCCACGCCGACAATATGGCGGGGCCGTGGAGCGATCCGATCGACATGAAGATCGACAATCTGATCGATCCGGGTCACGCGGTGGGCGAGGACGGTAAGCGCTATCTGTTCCTCAACGGCGGCAACCGCGTGCGGATCAGCGACGATGGACTGTCGGCGGCGGGGCCGGTCGAGCATGTCTATGGCGGCTGGCCGATCCCCGAAGACTGGATCATCGAGGGCTTCGCGCTCGAGGGGCCAAAGGTGATGCGCCGCGACGGCTGGTTCTACCAGTTTTCGGGGCAGGGTGGGACGGCGGGGCCGCCGACCAGCCATATGGTCGTCGTCGCGCGTTCGCGCTCGATCCACGGGCCGTGGGAGAATTGCCCGCACAATCCGATCGTCCGCACCCGGCGGGCAAGCGAGCCCTGGTGGTCACGCGGCCACGCCACGCCGGTCGAGGGGCCGAAGGGTGACTGGTGGATGATCTATCACGGCTATGAGAACGGCATGCGCACGCTCGGGCGGCAGATGCTGCTCGAGCCGATGGAATGGACCGCCGACGGCTGGCCGCGCGCGCTGGGCGGCGATCTGTCGCGCCCGCTCCCCAAGCCGCGCGGGACGGTGACGGGCAAGCACGGCACCGCGCTGTCGGGCTTCAGCGACGCGATGTTCGGCACGCACATGGCGTTCCAGACCATGGACCGCGGCTATGCGACTCGTGTCCGGCTCAAGGATGGGGTGCTGCGGCTT
>DATIGZ010000591.1:0-5214 GCA_035481255.1 Sphingomonas sp.
GGCACGCCGGCGTCCATCATCGCGAGCGACCCGCCGCACACCGACGCCATCGACGACGAGGCGTTGGACTCGGTGATGTCGCTGGTCAGACGCACGGTGTACGGGAACTCGTCCTTGGTCGGCAGCACCGGGTGCAGCGCGCGCCATGCCAGCTTGCCATGACCGACTTCGCGGCGGCCCGGCGCGCCGAAGCGGCCGACTTCACCGACCGAATAGGGCGGGAAGTTATAGTGCAGCATGAAGTGCTGGTACGACAGGCCGTTCAGGCCGTCGATCATCTGCTCCGCATCCTTGGTGCCCAGGGTTGCCGTAGCAATGGTCTGGGTCTCGCCGCGGGTGAACAGCGCCGAGCCGTGCGCACGCGGAAGGAAGTGCGTTTCCGCCACGATCGGGCGGATCTGCGTGGTGGTACGGCCGTCGATGCGCTTGCCGTCCTTGAGGATGGCGCCGCGAACGATCTCTGCTTCCAGCTTCTTGGTCAGCTTGATGCCGGCCATGACTTCCTGCGGCGACAGGCCGTCCTCGGTGAACTGCGCCTTCGCCTTCGCGCGCGCTTCGTTGAGCGCGTTCGAGCGGGCCGACTTGTCGGTCAGCTTGTAGGCGGCGGCGATGTCCTTGCCGATCAGCTTCTTGAGCTTGTCCTTGAGCTTGGCGTTGTCGTCCGACGACGCCATTTCCCACGGCTCCTTGGCGGCCTGCTCGGCGAGCTTGATGATCGCCTTGATCACTTCGCGGCACGCGTCGTGCGCGAACAGGACGGCGCCCAGCATGACCTCTTCCGACAGCTCGTTCGCTTCGGATTCGACCATCATCACCGCGTCGTGCGTCGCGGCAACGACGAGGTCGAGGTCGCCGGCGGCAACCTGCTCGTCGGTCGGGTTGAGGACGTACTCGCCATCGACATAGCCGACGCGCGCGGCGCCGATCGGGCCCATGAAGGGCACGCCCGAGATGGTGAGCGCGGCCGAAGCAGCGACCATCGCGAGGATGTCGGGCTCGTTCTCACCGTCATAGCTCAGCACCTGAGCGATGGCGTTGATCTCGTTGTAGAAGCCTTCCGGGAACAGCGGACGAATCGGGCGATCGATCAGGCGGGAGACCAAGGTCTCCTTTTCGGTCGCGCCGCGCTCGCGCTTGAAGAAGCCGCCGGGGATGCGGCCGGCCGCGCTGTACTTTTCCTGATAATGGACGGTGAGCGGGAAGAAATCCTGCCCGTCCTTCACCGACTTGGCGGCAGTGACGGCGCACAGCACCACGGTTTCGCCGAGCGTCGCCATGATGGCGCCATCGGCCTGACGGGCAACCTTGCCCGTTTCGAGTGTCAGGGTTTGTCCGCCCCACTCGATCGATACGGTTTTCTTGTCGAACATTTGATTTCCTCAAGGCCGGACGCCCTATGCGCCCGGGGCCTGTGTGCGAGCTGTCCGGCTCGCGCGGTGCGGGGTGATTTCACCCCTGTTCGGGGGTCCGGCCGGATTGCCTGCGCCCCATGGATCCGGGCTAAAGTCCCGGTATTGCAAAAAGGCGACCCGAAGGCCGCCTTTCCGGTTACTTGCGAAGGCCGAGCTTCGCGATGAGTGCGGTGTAGCGATCCCCGTCCGTCTTGCGGAGGTAGTCGAGGAGGCTGCGGCGCTTGTTGACCAGCATCAGCAGGCCGCGGCGCGAATGGTTGTCCTTGGCGTGACCCTTGAAGTGCGCGGTCAGGTTGACGATGCGCTCGGTCAGGATCGCGATCTGGACTTCGGCGCTGCCGGTGTCGCCTTCGCTGCGGCCATGTTCCTTGGCCAGTTCGGCCTTGCGCTCGGTCGTGATCGTCATGTTTCTTCCTTCGACATCATTCTACAGATTGAAGCCGCGAACGACCCGGACATCTCCGTCCGAAACCGCAACCAGCGCGACGGGCGTCTCGCCCTCCAGCGCGAAGTATTGGCCATTGTCCGCGGCAATCCCGGTCAACACTTTCCCCTGGCGGAGAGCCCCTGCCTGACCGGGTTCGAGGAATAGAGCCGGGATGTCGTCCAGCCCCGCCCTCAGCGGCAGGAGGCAATGTTCAAGCGTGCGGCCCTTAGCGGATTCGCCCAGTTTGTCCAGCGATATCGCGGAATCGAGCGTGAAGGGACCCGCCTTGATCCGCCGCAGCATCGTCACATGTCCGACCGTTCCCAGCGCGCGCGCGATGTCGCGCGCAAGGCTGCGGATATAGGTTCCCTTGGAGACATGGGCGGTGAGCGTCGCGCTGTCTGCCGTCGCTTCACGCAGCGTCAGCGCGTGGATCGTCACCGCACGGCTCGCCAGCTTCACCTCCTCTCCCTTGCGGGCAAGGTCATAGGCGCGCTCGCCATCGACCTTGAGCGCCGAATAGGCAGGCGGCACCTGGTCGATCGGGCCGGTGAAGCGCGGCAGCACGGCCTCCACTTCGAATTGCGACGGCCGCACGTCCGATTCGGCTACTATCTGGCCTTCCAGATCGAGCGTGTCGGTCTGGGTTCCGAACCGGACGGTGAAATCATAAACCTTGTCGCTGTCGAGCATCCGCCCGGCGAGCTTGGTCGCCTCCCCGAGCGCAATCGGAAGCACCCCGGTCGCCAGCGGATCGAGCGTGCCGCCATGGCCGACTTTGTACTTGCCGTAGCCGCCCTCACGCAGCGCGCGCTTGACCGCACTCACCCCCTGGGTCGAGCCAAGTCCCAGCGGTTTGTCGAGAATGATCCAGCCGTGCATCAGCCGACAATCGCCGCCGTGATCGCAAAGAACCATTGCTTCACAGTCTCCGCCGGCGGGACGATCAGCTGCGCGACGATATTGGCGTTCGGCCAGATCGAGGGAATGACGAGCAGCAGGATGAACAGCAGCGGGAAGCCGAACCGACCGAACCCGGCCCAGCGCTTCGCCGCGGCCGGGGGCAACAGGCCCTGCACCACATGCCCGCCGTCGAAAGGCGGCAGCGGGATCAGGTTGAACAGCGCGAGAAAGATGTTCACGCCGACGAAGTTGATCAGATTATATGCGATGAACTCGCCTACACCGCCCAGCGGCGTGTCGCCCGCGCCCGCCAGCAGCAAGCCGAGCAGCACCGCGCCGACCAGCGCGAGGGCGAAGTTCATGCCAGGGCCGGCCAGCGCCACCAGCACCATGTCGCGCCGCGGATTGCGCAGCCGCGCATAATTGACCGGCACCGGCTTCGCCCAGCCGAACACCGGCATCTTGGTGAGCGCGAGGATCAGCGGCAGCACCAATGTGCCGATCGGGTCTACATGGCGGACGGGATTGAGCGACAGCCGTTTGCGCTCCGCCGCGGTCGGATCGCCCAGCGCACGCGCGGCAAGACCGTGCGCGACCTCATGGAAGACGATCGCGATCACCAGCGGGATCAGCCAGATGGCGGCGCCATAAACGATGGAATCGGGATTCATGCGCGTGATCTAGGATCGGGCAGGGCGATTCACCAGCACCGTCTCAGCCCGCGGCCGCGATCGCCTCGGTGAAGTGACGGCGGCACAGCGCCATATAGCGGTCGTTGCCGCCGATCTCGGTCTGCGCGCCCTGCGCCACCGCGCGGCCCTCCTCATCGACGCGCAGGTTCATCGTCGCCTTGCGCCCGCAGCGGCACACCGATTTGATCTCGATCAGCGCGTCGGAAAGCGCGAGCAGCCGCGCCGAGCCTTCGAACAACGCCCCGGTGAAGTCGGTGCGCAAGCCATAGGCGAGCACCGGCACGCCGAGCACGTCGGCGACCGCCGCCAGCTGATCAACCTGGGCCGCGGTGAGGAACTGCGCCTCGTCCACCAGCACGCAATGCACCGGACCCGCATCCGCCTCGCGCTCGACGCGCAGACGCAGGTCCATATGCGAGTCGAAGCTGATCGCTTCGGCGGCGAGGCCGATGCGCGACGCGATCCGTCCCTCCCCCGCGCGGTCGTCGACCGCCGCAGTGAACAGGATCGTGCGCATGCCGCGCTCGCGATAGTTGAAGTCCGCCTGAAGCAGCGTGGTCGATTTACCCGCGTTCATCGAGGCATAGTAGAAATAGAGTTTGGCCATCGCGCGACCCTAGCGCAGCCGGTGCGAAACGCGATCAGCTTTCCGCGTCGCCATCCTCGCCCAAATCGCGCGCCACCTTGGGGTCGCGCAGCAGCCGGTCGATATGGCTGCCCTCGTCGAAGCTTTCATCGGCGAGGAACTTGATCCGTGCCGCGTATTTCATCTTCACGCGGCTCGCGACCTCGCGCTGGAAATAAGCGGTGTTGGTGCGCAGCGCCTTCAGCACCGCGTCCTCGTCCTTGCCGAGCAGCGGCTTCACGAACACCGTCGCGTGGCGCAGGTCGGGCGACATCCGCACTTCGGTGACGCTCACCATATGGCTGGCAAGCACATCGTCATGCACCTCGCCGCGGGCGAGGATGTCGGACAGCACATGGCGCACCTGCTCGCCCACGCGCAGCAGGCGAACGGAGCGGGTCTCGGTGGTTTCGGTATGCTTCATGGCCAGTATCCGCCGCCCCGACACAGGTCAGGGCGGCGATTCACTTAGAGCGTCCGCTCGCGCAGTTCGACCTCGAAGGTTTCGAGATAGTCGCCCGGCTTGATGTCGGTGAAGTTCTGGCTGAACGTCACACCGCATTCCAGGCCCGCGCGGACTTCGGCGACATCGTCCTTGAAGCGGCGCAGCGATGCGATCTCGCCTTGGTAGATGATGACGTCGTCGCGCGTGATGCGGGCCTTGAGCGCCTTGCGGATCGCGCCGTCGGTGACCAGCAGACCGGCCGCCTTGCCATGCTTGCCCGCCGAGAAGACCTCGCGGATTTCGGCGCGGCCGACCACGGTTTCGAACGCTTCCGGACCGAGCTGGCCGGCCATGCCGGCACGGATCTCGTCGGTGAGTTCGTAGATCACGTCATAATATTTGAACGCGACCTTGTGGCGATCGGCGATCTCGCGTGCCTTGGCATTCGGACGGACGTTGAAGCCGATGATCGGCGCGCCCGAGGCCGCGGCCGCATTCACGTCGCTCTCGGTGATACCGCCGACGCCGGCGTGCAGCACGCGCGCCTTGATGTCATCGGTGCTGATCTTATTGATCGCCGCGACGATTGCCTCGACCGTGCCCTGGGTATCCGCCTTGACGACCAGCGGATACTCCATCGCCTGCTTTTCCTTGAGCGCGCTGAACATGCTCTCGAGGCTGGCGGGGGTGTTGGTCGTGCGCTTCTGCTG
>DATIGZ010000592.1:0-8751 GCA_035481255.1 Sphingomonas sp.
ATGAACTGCACGGGCTGCACGTCCTCGCGGTACAGGGTGGCAACTTCCCGGGCGTGCTGACCCGCGACCGGCCGATCCGCCACCTCTCGGACTTCAAGGGACTGCGCCTGCGCGCGCAAAGTGACGCGGTCGATATCCTCAAGCAGCTCGGCGCCGATCCTGTGAACATGCCGATGGGCGAGGTCTATTCGGCGTTGGCCAAAGGCGTGATCGACGGCGTGGTCGCGCCCGCCGACACGATCCGCAGCCTGCACTTCGCCGAAGTAGCCAAGCATTTCACCACGATCCGCTTCAGCCGCGGCGCCTATCCCGCGCGTGCCATGTCAAGCAGGACCTGGGAACGCCTGCCGCCCGACCTGCGCGCGGTACTCGATGAGGGTCGCCGTGTCTGGGAGGAAGCGCTCGAGCGCCAGCTACTCAAAGCCGAAGCCGCGGGCGTCGAATATGGCCAGGGCAACGGCATCACCTTCAGCAGCATTCCCGTTGCCGAGCAGAAGGCGTTCGATGCGCTCTACAACAAGGATGCGTTCGATCAGGCCAAGCGGCTCGGCAAGATCGGGATCGATGCCGTGCCGATCTATCAGGAAGCCCAGCGGCTGATTTCAGGCGGCGAGATTCAATGCGCGACGCAGGAGGCGAAACGATGAGCCGGCTTCCGCTGGAAGGCGTCAAGGTGGCCGACTTCTCCTGGGTTGGCGCAGGGCCGCGCGCGACCAAGGATCTTGCGGATCTGGGCGCGACGGTCATCAAGATCGAATCGCGCAAGCGGCTGGACCTCGGCCGCCTTTCGCCCCCTTTCGCGGGCGGTGGACGCGATCCCGACGCTTCGGCGTTCTTCGCGATCACCAACACCAGCAAGCTGGGGGTGACGATCAACCTCAACGATGCGCGCGGAATCGAGGTGGCGAAGAAGCTGGTGGGCTGGGCCGATATCGTGGTCGAGAATTTCAGCTACGGCTACATGGACCGCGTCGGCCTGTCGTTCGAAACGCTGAAGGCGATCAACCCGGCGATCATCCAGATCAGCGTCAGCGTCGCCGGTCGCAAGGGACCGCTCGGTCCGATGCGGGGCTACGGCAACAGCGCCGCCGCACTGTCGGGCCTCGCCGCGCAGTCGGGCTGGCCCGATCGCGGGCCGCACATGCCGCCCTTCGCCTATGGCGATGTGGTCGCTCCGATGTTCGCTACCGTTGCGATGCTTGCCGCGCTCGAACATCGTCGCATGACCGGTGAGGGGCAGCATATCGATATCAGCCAGGTCGAACCGCTCATCCATGCCATGGCCGACCAGTTCGGTGCCGTCCAGGCCGGTGTCACCGGCAAGCCCGGCAACCGCTCGCCATTCTGCGCGCCGCACGGTGCCTTTCCCGCACGCGGCGTCGACCAGTGGATCGCGATCGCGGTCCGCGACGATGCCGAATGGACGAAGCTTGCGCAGCTTTCCGGGATCAAGGATCCGCGCTTCGCCAGCCTCGCGAGCCGCAAGGCGAACGAGGACTCACTCGACGCGGCGCTTTCCGAATGGACTAGGTTGCACGACAAGCATGTGCTGGCGGATCGGCTCGCAGCGCTCGGTATTCCGGCCGAACCGGTCAATGACGGCCGCGACGTCTTTACCGATCCTGAGCTGATCGAGCGCGGCCATTATCGCCCGATCACCCATGACAAGCTCGGCAAATGCGACATGCCCGCCCCGCCGCTGCGTTTCTCGGGCAGCGCGATCCGCGTCAGCCCTCCACCCAATCTGGGCGAGCATAACCGCGCGATTTTCGTGGACCTGCTCGGCATGAGCGAAACCGAGGTCGCGGAATTGACCGAAGCGGGAGCGCTCGCATGATGCTGTCGCACCTCATCGTTGCCGATTTGACCGATGGTCTCGGCGAAATCGCGGGGCGGATGCTCGCCGAGCTCGGCGCACGCGTCGTCCGCGCCGATAATGGTGGAAATATCGCGTGGAACCACGGCAAGGAAACGGGCGACGCCGATGCGCTGCTCGCCACCGCCGACATCGTCTTCCGCAATCCCGGCCGCGAGCACGCGGCGCTGATCGCCGCCAGCCCCAAGCTGATCGATGTCGTCATCGCGCCATTTCTGCCCGGCGGGCCCAATGACGACCGCCCGGAGACCGACCTAACGCTGATGGCACGATCAGGACTGATGACGATCCTTGGCGACCCCGATCGCGCGCCGATGACCATGCCGGGCGCGCAGGCCTTTGCACTCGCCGGCATCCAGGCAGTGATCGGCGCGCTCACCGCGCTCCACGCCCGCACCGCCACCGGAAAGGGGCAGCTGGTCGAGGTCTCCGCCTATCAATCCGCGGTGCTCGCCAACTACCGCGAGCCGCTGACCTGGGGCTGGGTCGGCCGCGTCGGCAACCGCACCGGCAACCTCCTCGTCCGCGGCAAGTCGGGCGTGCGCCAGGTATGGGAATGCGCCGACGGCTGGGTCACCTGGGCGCTGGTCGACAATCCCCCGATGATGCGCGGAATGGTCAAGGCGATGGGTGACGCCGCTGGTCCGCTGGCCGAAGTCGATTGGGACAACATCCTCGTCGCCGACACGCCCCGTGAGACGCTGGCGGCGTGGGAGGCGATCGTCGAATCTTTCTTCCTGCGCCACACGCGCGCTGCGCTGGGCGCCATGTCCACCACCGGTGGCCTCGGCCTGTCGTGGATCGAGACCCCGGACGACGCGCTCGCCAGCGATCATCTCGCGGCACGCGATTTGTGGCGTGAGGTCGATGGCGTGAAGCTGCCGGGCAAGCTCTGGGTTTCTTCACTGGAGGACGGCCAATGACCGCGTTGAAGGGTCTGACAGTCGTCGACTTCTCGAAGTTCCTCCCCGGGCCGTATTGCAGCTGGATGCTCGCGGATCTGGGCGCCGAGGTGATCCGGATCGAGAACCCGCGTGAGCTCGCCAAGCAGCGCAAGGTGTTCGGCTGGGACAAGCTCTCCCCGCGAGAAAACGCCCGGCTGCGCGCGCACGACATTCTCGCGCGGGGCAAGAAGAGCGTGCTGATCGATCCCGGTTCGGAGGATGGTCGCGCAGCGATCCACCGACTGATCGCGGACGCCGATATCCTCGTCGAGGACTATCGTCCCGGCGTGATGGCCAGCATGGGCTATGGCTGGCCGGAAATGGCGGCGCTCAACCCGCGGCTGATCTATTGCTCGGTCACGCTCTGCGGCCAGACCGGCCCCTATGCGCGCAAGCCGGGCCACGATCCGGTCGCGCTGGCTGTAGCCGGAGCGCTGTCGCGGATGGGCGAGGATCCCGACCGCCCGGCCTTCCCCGGTGTCCCGGTCGCCGATCTGCTGAGCGGATCCAACGCGGTGATCGGGATCCTCGCCGCGGTGATCGCGCGTGCCGCCACCGGTAAGGGGCAGCAGGTCGACATCGCGATGTCGGACAGCTCGCTCGCGCTCATCGCCAACGTCCTGTCGCGCAATCCCGACCTGTCGAAGGCGCCGCCCAAGGGAATGCACCGCGCCGATAGCGGCATCTGGCGCTGTGCCGACGGCGCATGGCTGGTCACGACGGACATGGAACCGCGCTACTGGCGCATCTTCGTCGAGACGATCGGCCTACCCGACCTTGCCGACAAGCAGATGGACAAGGCCGGCTGGCCCGCGATGAAGGCACGGATCGCCGAGGTCATGGCGACCAAACCGCGCGCCGAATGGCTCGACATTCTCGAGGCCGCCGGAACCCAGTTCGCGCCGATCCTGACCGTGGCCGAAGCGCTGGACGACCCGCACAATATCGCGCGCGGCATGATCGTCGACGTGCCGGTACCGGGCGGCGACACGGTACGTCACACCGGGACGCCGATCCGCCTTTCCGACACGCCCGCAATCGCCCCTGTCGCCGCCCGCCCCGCCGGGGCGGACACGCGCGAGGTGCTGGCGGCCCTTGGCTACTCCAACGCGCAGATCGATGCGCTAGAAGGACAAATTCCGTGACCGACCTCACCCGTGAACGCCCGCTGGAAGGGCTGCGCGTCATTGATCTGACCCGCGCTCTCGCCGGCCCCTATGCGACCCTGCTGCTTGCGGGCCTCGGCGCCGAGGTGATCAAGGTCGAGGACCCGAAGGGCGGGGATCTGGCACGCGAAAACAGCCCCTATGTCGGGCGCGACGGTATCACCGTCGAGCGCAAGCATGACGATGACGTTTCGATCAGCCATTTGACGCGCGGCCGCGGCAAGCTCGGCATCTCGCTCAACTTGAAGCAGCCCGAGGCGCGCGAAGTCTTCCTCGACCTCGTCCGCACCGCAGACATCGTCGTCGAGAATTTCACCGCGGGCACCGCCGACCGGCTCGGTGTCGGCTATGAAGCGGCAAGGGACGCCAACCCGCGCATCATCTACTGTTCGCTCTCGGGCTTCGGCGCGACCGCGCCCGAAGGCGGCAAGGCAATGGACATCATCATCCAGGCGCTGTCGGGTGCGATGTACGCCAGCGGAGGCCCGGACGAGCCGCCGGTTCGCATCGGCATCCCGATCGCCGACATGCTCGCCCCAGTCTTCTCGGTGATCGGCATCCTTTCCGCGCTCGAACAGCGCCACCGCACCGGCACCGGCCAGCATATCGACGTGTCGATGCTTGGCGCGCTGACCAGCTTCGTCGCGATCGAAAACTGGTCGGCGATGGCGGCCGCCGGAATGCAGGCGCGCACCGGCCTCACCGTCCAGCGCCTCTCGCCTTTCGGCGTGTTCGAATGCGCCGACGGCTATGTCGCGGTGGTCGCGGTGCACGAGAAGCTGGCGCAGGGTTTGTTCCGTGCGATGGGCCAGCCCGAGTTGTCTGCCGATCCGCGCTTCTCCAGCCGCGACAGCCGCGTCGCCAATGCGGCGGTGCTCGAGGAGACGATCAACCGTTGGTCACGCACGCTCCCGGTCAAAACCGTCGTCGCCGCGCTCGAGGCACAGGGCGTGCCGGTCGCCCCGGTTCGCCATCCCGAGGACGCCTTGCTCGATGACCGCGTGGTCAGTCGGCACGAAGCCGTACCGGTATCGCACCCTGCCTATTCGTCCGACATCGACCTGCGCACCGCCGGCATCCCGATCGTCTTCTCCGGCGCCGATACCGGCTTCGACGATGTTATGCCGATCGCGGTGGGCGAGCATAACGATCGCGTGCTGACCGGCGCGCTCGGCTATTCCGCGGAGCGCATCGCCGGGCTGCGCGACAAGGGCGTCATCTGATGCGGGACGCGGTAGCGCGCCTGATCGCGGCGTGCGACGATCCCGGCACGGTGGCGGAACGACTGCGCGGCGAGGGCGCGCGGGTGATCCGCGTGCTGGGGCAGGATGCGCCCTATGCCCTGATCCGCGCCGCCGGCCTGTCGCCCGTACGCATGGTGCCCCGCCCCGGCCCGACCCCGGATGCCGATGCGCTGGCGGGCGACGGCACCCTGTCGCAACGCGGCCGCGCGCTGCTGCAACAGATCGTCGCCGACACGAGTGGTGATCCGATCCTGTTCAGCCATGCCGATAGCGAGCTGCCGCAGCTCTATGCCACGGTGCGCGAGCTGTTGCGGACCGGCGATATCGCACCGCGTCCGATCTATATGCTCGACCTGCTGCATCTGCCGCGCGAGTCGAGCCGGAGGTACAATGACGGCCGCATCGCCGAGTTGGCGGCATGGCTCGGTGGGCCGGACGGAGTCGCGCTGACCGCCGCGGCTCGGGAGGAGCGCACCCGCCCCGCCGTGATCGCGCATCTGACCGGCAAGCTGCGCATCGCCGCGATCGGTGCCGCGCACGCGTTACCGCCGGTCGAGTGGCGACAGATCGTCGCCGGGATCGAGACGCGCGCAACCGGCGAACCAGTGTTCGTGCTCGGCTCGGCGCAATTCTCGACCGCACGGCAACGCGAACTGGAGGTGCGCGGACTTCTCGCGCTGGGCGATGATCAGGATTGGGGCGATCCGCTCGTGGAAGCCTGGGCCGCCAGCCCCGTGATACTCGATGACCTCTCCGACCCGGGTCGGCTGGCACCACGGATGCTGGTGCCGACCAAGACCCGGCTCGACCGGATCGCGACGCGCATGACCGAACTTGGCGCAGGCACCGCGGTCATCTTCATATCCGCAGGTGACGAAGCCACGGCTTGGGACGCCAGCTATTTCGAGCACGAACTTGGCGCTCGCGGCTTTGCGGTCGAACGCATCGGCGGCACCTCCGCGCCCGATGCGGCACCGGCCGGCCCGACCACGCGCCGCGCACCGCCACCACGCAGCCGCAAGTCGCTCAACTCGATCGCCAGCTTCGGAGCCTTCCAGCGCGACTGGTTCAAGGGCCTGCGCGATCAGGTCGCGGAGGGAGCCCCGCTCGCCTTGGTCAATGCGAACAGCCCACAGGAAATCCTGCGCGCGATGGATGTGCCGTTCGTGGTCAACCAATGGTGGGCGTCGATCGTCGCCGCGAAACAGCAATCGCCACGCTATTTCCGGCTGCTGCGCGACCATGGCTATCCCAGCGATGCCGAGGCTTATAGCTCGCAGGGTATCGCCGCAGCCTTCGACGACGATGCGGACAATGCGCCGTGGGGCGGGTTGCCCCGCCCCACCTTCGTGCAGGCGCCACTCGGTACCGACGCCACCCCGCGCATCTTCGAACATTGGGCGCGGGAGACAGGCGCCGATATGTTCCTGTTCGAGCGCAGCATCGAAACCCGCAGCGATTTCCCGATCGACTGGTGGGATTCGATGCAGGACCGTTGGGACGAGGTGCTGGAACCCCGGCGGATCGACCTGATGGTCGCCGAACTCCGCGCCCTCGTCGAACGGATCGAAGCCACTACCGACCGCCGCTTTGACGCGGAGAAGTTCGGCGAGATCATGGACTTGGTGAACGACCAGGAGGATTATTACCGCAGGACCCGCGACCTGATCGCGGGCGCGCACCCTGTCCCCGTCTCAATCGCCGACACCATGCCCGCAACGATGGTGCCGCAATGGCATCGCGGCACGACATGGGCGCGCGACGCGGCTCGCGACTTCTACGAGGAGGTCAAGGCGCGCCATGAAGCAGGCGAGGCCGCGTGTCCGGGCGAGAAACTACGGCTGATGTGGGTCGGCCGCGGCATGTGGAGCGACATGGGCTTCTACCAGCGCTGGGAGGAAAGCCACGGCGCGGTGTTCGTCTGGTCAATGTACCTTTCGCTGGCCGCCGACGGCTATATCCGCCGCACGGATCGGGGACAGGATCCGATGCGCGCGCTCGCCGCCCGGTTCGTGACGATGGGCGACGAACTGCGCATGCCAACCTGGGCAGGTGCCTGGCACGTCAAGGAAGCGAAAACCCACGCGGTCGATGGCGCGGTCGCGCTTAGCGACGCCGATCCGTTCGTGCTGCGCGCGCTGCGTCGCGCGGGGGTGCCGGTGCTCTCGCTCGACCTCGACAACTACAATCAGGAAGCAAGCGACGCCGGAGCGATCGACCGGCAGATCTCCGCTTTTCTCGAAGGCCCGGTCAGGGCACTCGCCGCACGCCGGCAATAGGGTCACGCCCCGGGAAGAATCTCCGGATTCTGCCCGATTTTCTGTTTCGCTCAGCGGGAAGAGCAGCGGTTTCGCAAGCCGAGGCTCCCAGGTTCGATGCCTGCATCCTCCATCATTTTATCGCTACCATATCCTCGCGAGGCATTTTCAATTCGCCTTTCCCCTCATGCGCGGTATGTGTCGGTCAATTGACAACGTTATCAGGGAGAGGGGCGTTGGCCGCACCCATCACACCATTAAGTTCGACCGATCCGTCCCCCGGGGAGGGGAGCGCCCAGGGTATCAACGCCCCCGGTCTTCAGCTCTTCGTCTTCGCACTATTCTTCATCTTTGGCGGCATCACGTCGCTCAACGACGTGATCATCCCGAAGCTCAAGGAGCTGTTCACGCTCAACTACACCCAGGCGATGCTGGTGCAGTTCTGCTTCTTCACCGCCTACCTGGTGATCGGCATTCCCGGCGCGAAGCTGGTCAAGAAGCTGGGATATATGCGCGGCGCGGTGGCGGGCCTGCTGACGATGATGGTCGGCTGCCTGCTGTTCATTCCCGCCTCACAATACGCGACCTATGGCCTGTTCCTGTTCGCGCTGTTCGTGCTGGCGAGCGGCGTAGTGGTCGTCCAGGTCGTCGCCAACCCGCTCATCTCGCTGCTCGGCAAGCCCGAGACGGCGCATAGCCGCCTCACCTTCGCACAGGCGTTCAACTCGTTCGGCACGTTCATCTTCCCTCTGGTCGGTGCAGGACTCATTCTCGGCTCGCTGCAGCATGTGAAGGCGGCGGATCTTTCGGGCCCGGCGCTGGACGCCTATCGCACGGCCGAGACCGCGGCGATCCTGCATACCTATCTTGGTCTCGCGGCGGCCTTGGCCGTAGTCGCGGCAGTCGTCTGGCTGTTCCGCAACAAGCTGAAGGGCGAGCGGCATGAGGCGAGCACCGGCATTGCTGGTTTCGACCTCCTCGGTCGCAAGCGCTTCGCCTTCGGTGCGCTGTGTATCTTCCTCTATGTTGGTGCGGAAGTCTCGATCGGCTCGCTGATCATCAACTATCTCGCGCTGGAGCGGGTACTTGGTCAGCCAGAGTCGGTGGTCGGCTGGATGATCGGCCTCTACTGGGGTGGGGCGATGATCGGACGTTTCGTCGGCTCGCTGCTCATGTATCTGCGGGTCAGCCCGGGCAAGCTGCTTGCCTTCGTCGCGGTCGGCGCAATCACGCTGATCGTCATCTCGGCCAATACGAGCGGCG
>DATIGZ010000593.1:0-3162 GCA_035481255.1 Sphingomonas sp.
CTCGAGCCGCTGGAGCGCCTCGCGCACGCGGCTGCGGGTCGCCCCGGTCTCGCGGATGATGTCGGCCTCGATCAGCCGCTGGCCCTGCACCGCACGGCCGGTGCGGATGCGCTCGCGCAGCCAGGCGGCTACCTCGGTCGCGGAAAGGATACGGTCGGGTTCGTCCATTTGCGAAATCTCGCGAACACGACGCCCGCCTGTCAACGGGCGCCTTCTGCCGGCGCCGCCCGGCCGCGCATCGCGAACAGCGCGATCGCCGCGACGATCGAGCCGAGCCCCATCAGGATCGCCACCGTCTGGAGGCCGTAGCCGGCCGCGAACAGGAAGCCGGCAAGGGCAGGGGCCAGCGCCGATCCGCCGCGCCCGACGCCGATGACGAACCCGGTCGCGGTGGCGCGTACGCCGGTGGGGAAGGATTGAGCGATCAGCGCATACAGCCCGACCACGCCAGCATTGGTCGCGAACCCGGCCAGCGCGGCGACCGCGGACAGTCCGGCAAGGTCGCTTTGTCCGCGCCCGAACAGGATCACCAGTACGGTCGACAGCAGCATCGCGACGATGGTGAGCGCGAGCAGCCGGATCTTGCCCGTCAGCAACCCCAGCACCAGTGATCCGGTCGCCCCGCCGATGCTCGCCCATACCAGCACGCCGGCGGCTTCCGGCGGTGGGAAACCCATATCGACCACGATCTTCGGGATCCATTTGAGAATGAAATAGAAGGTCATGATGTGCGCGAGATAGGATAGGGTCAGCAGCACCGTAGGCCGCATCAACGCGGGGGAGAACAGGTCGGCCAGCGGCACCTTCCGCGCCGCCGCCGGCTCCGGCTCGGGCAGCGTCTCGACCGGCGGGTGCCCCATTCGCGCGAGCGTCGCGTTGATCCGTGCGAGCGCATCGGGCGGGCGCTTGTGCATCAGGAACGCCACCGATTCGGGTGCGCGCCACAGCACCAGCGGGATGAACAACACCGAGCAGACCGCGCCGAACACGAACACCGCGCGCCAGTCGTACATCGATAGCAGCACCGCCGAGATCGACCCGCCGATGATCGTTCCGACCGGATAGCCCGCCGCCATCAGCACCACCGCGAGCGAGCGTTGCTTCGCGTTCGCCGCCTCCGCCACCGCGGCGTTGGTCGCCGCGAGCATGCCGCCGATGCCGAGTCCTGTGAGCACGCGCCACAGCATCAGTACGAGCACCGAATGGGCGGTGGCCGCGCCGAGCATGCCGACCGACATGATCGCCAGACAGGAGAGGATCGTCGCACGCCGTCCGATCCGGTCGGCGATGCCGCCAAGGAACAGCGATCCGACCGCCATGCCGATCAGCTCCATCGACAGCACGATGCCCAGCGCCGCGCGGTCGATCCCCCAATCTTTGGCGATGCCGGGCGAGGCGAAGCTGATCGACAGCACGTCGAACCCGTCGAGCGCGTTCAGCCCGATCATCGTCGCGACCACGCCCCATTGGAAACGCGACATCGGTTCGCGGTCGATCACTGCGCGCGGATCGGTAGCCATAGCCTCTCCAAGGTCTTTGAGTTTGTTATATCAAAAAACAAGTTCAGCGATAGATGCGCGCGAGCATTTCCTCAAGCGCCGAGAGCTCGGCCTTGCTGAACCGGTCCTTGAGCCACGCCTCATGCTCGGCGATCGCGGTCTTTGCCCGTACCAGCAGCGCCTCACCCGCATTCGTCAGCCGGAACGCGATGCGTCGCCCGTCGGTGGGTGAGGGGCTGCGCGACACCAGCCCACGCTTCTCGAGGCCATGCACCAGCGCCATAGTGGTCGCGCGGTCCATGTCGAGCGCGGCGGCAAGATCGGTCTGGGCAAGGTCGGGATGGTCCCCCGTCAGCCACAGTACCGACACCTGCTTCTGCGTCAGCCCCAGTTCGGCGAAATGCTCGCCGAAATGCCGCTGCACCGCGCCATGCGCCCGCCTCAGCCGCAGTCCCAGATTCTGGTCGAGCGCGCCGCGGGAGATTTTCGCCATCAGGCCGTTTCCGCTTCGGCCAGCCGCTTGATGATCGCACGGGCACGCACGCTGCCCTGATCGATCGAATAGCCGCGCAGCTTCATGTCGGGGTTCGCCGCGATGCTGCGCTGCTGTGCCTCAAGCACCTCGACATCCTCATCGAATACCTGTCCCTGCTGCGCCTTGAAGCGCGCGGTGAAGCCTGCGTCGTCGATGTCGAAATTGCGCGCCATGCCCCAGAAATAGTGAGTCGTGGTTTCGGTCTCCGGAGTCATCGCATCGACGACGAACCCGCGCACCCCCGAATCATGGTCTTCGATCGTGTCGCCCGCCGCGACCGGTGACACGCCGACGTCGATCAGCACCGACGATGGCGGCAGGAAGTGGCACACCTGCCAGCGGTCGACAGGCCCCGCTGATCGCAGCGCGTCGCGCCAGAAGGGCGGCGGTTCGATTCCCGGCATCCAGCGGCGCACATAGACTTCCTCGCCCTTCACCACTGTCTCGATCGGTGCCTGCGTGATCTCGTGCTGCCCGATCGATCCCTGATGCACCCAGGTCTCGTGGGAAAGGTCCATCAGATTGTCGATGACCAGCCGGTAATCGCACGCGATATGGTTGTAGCCTCCGTCGAACGTCCAGCCGGGCGCGCTGCACGGCCAGAAATCGGGGATCAGCGCCGGATCGGCCTTTGCCGCCTCTCCGATCCATACCCAGACGAAGCGGTGTTTCTCGACGACGGGGTAGAGCGTCGCGCAGATCGCCTTCGGCACCTTCTCCGACTTGATCGGCATCTCGGTCGCGCAGCCGTCCGGGCCGAGCAGCAGGCCGTGGTAGCGGCAGCGCACCGAATCGCCCTCCTTGAACCCCATCGACAGCGGCAGCAGCCGGTGCGGGCAGGCGTCGCGCATCGCCACGATGCTGCGGTCCAGCTTGCGGTAAAGCATCACCGGCTCGCCGCAGATGGTGCGCGCGACCGGTGTGCGGTCCACCTCCGAATCCCACGCGGCGACATACCAGCGGTTGGTGATCCAGGTCATTGCCTCGGCCCTCTCTCTGCCTTATCGATCGTTGCAGCATTTTGTATGTATTACTTACAAATGACGCAAGGAGATTCCGGATGCCCACGCCCCCCTTCCGCGCTGACCATGTCGGCAGCTTCCTGCGCCCCAAGGCGCTGATCGACGC
>DATIGZ010000594.1:0-7969 GCA_035481255.1 Sphingomonas sp.
ATCGCGATCAGGCTGCGCGCCTGCGAACGGGAGATGCGGCGGGCGATCACTGGCGCGGCATGGTCGCCGCCCGGCACGCCCAGATCGACCAGCGCGCGCTCGATCAGATCGAACAGGCGCGTGGTGCGGCGGTGAAAGATCTCGCCCAGCTCGTTGAGGTAGCTCCCGCTCGCGCGGCGTTCGAGCAGTGCGACGCCGATCTGCTGCTCCAGCTTGGCGAGCGATTGCGTCACCGCGGGCTGCGAAAGATTGCACTCTTCGGACGCCTTGCGGACGCTGTTCAGGCGGCCGACGCTTTCGAACAGCTTGAGCTGGCGGAAGCTGAGCGACGCGGCGATGGCGGCGGTGTTGTCCATTGTCTTTGGTCCTCTCCTGCAACGGAGCGTAACAGAAATTGATATGGTTTCAACACGCAGGAATTTCGGCCCCAGCGTGCGGCCTATCGCGCTATTATCTATGAATAAATATCGGTTTCTTGATAAGAATTGCGTTCGGTGAATCGCGTTGACCGGCATGTTACGGCAACGGATCAATCGATCAGTTTTACTCAAAACTTATAACGCAGTGCAGCGGACCTATCACGGCGGTGAGTCGCGCCCGCCTCCCGGTGGCGATAGGAAATGCGTGGCCGTCGCCAAGATTTGATCCGCGCTTGTTGACCCTGAACCGGTTCGGGCGCTGATCGGGGCCGAAGCGCGGGGCCTCGAACCGCTTCCGCGCCCGACAGGTTCAGGAGAAATGGCTGTGGCCGGAAAAGTGCCCTTGAAGATCGCGGTTGCCGAGCATCCGCACACCGCGGCGATCCGTGACGGATCGATCCAGATCGAAGGCGTCGATGCGGAGATCGTGACGGTGAAGCCGCAGATCGGCGCGTTCCGCCGCATGGTCCGCGACCTTGAGTTCGACGTGTGCGAGATCGCGCCGACGACCTATATTATCGCCCGTGCATACGGAAAGAAGTTCAAGGCGCTGCCGATCTTCGTCGTGCGCCGCTTCCACCATTCCGGCTTGCTGGTCCGCCCCGACGCCGGCATCGCCAGCCCCAGGGATCTGGAGGGCAAGATCGCCGGCGTGCGGGCCTATTCCGTCACCACCGGCGTGTGGACGCGGCAGGTGCTGATCGACGAGTTCGGCGTCGACAACAACAAGATCACCTGGTTCGTCGACGACGAGGAGCATGTGCAGGAGCGGCAGCTGCCCGCCAATGTCCGCCACGTCGCCGCGGGCGACAGTCTGGCCGAGATGATGGCGCGCGGTGAGATCGTCGCTGGGTTCGACGGCGCCGCGGGCATCGGCCGCACCGGCGCGCCGACCGGCGGCTGGCAGGAGGTCGAGGCCAATTATCCTGACCTCTTCCCCAACGCCGAGGAACTGGAAGCCGATTACTACCGCCGTACCGGCGTCTATCCGATGCACGGCACGATCGTGGTCAAGGATTCGGTGCTGGATGCGCATCCCTGGATCGCCAGGTCGATCTACGACGCATTCCTGAAGGCGAAGGACGAGTGGGTCGCAAAGCTCAATTCGGGCGAGGCGACCGGTGCGGGTGCGGACAAGTATCGCAAGCTTCAGGCGATCGTCGGTCCCGATCCGCTGCCCTATGGCATCGAGGCGAACCGTGCGACGATCGAGGCGCTGGAAAAGACCGCGTTCGATCAGGGGCTTATTTCGCGCCGCATGTCGATGGACCAACTGTTCGTCGATCCCGAAACCGTAGCGGCCTGAGGAGCTTCACATGATCATCGATTGCCACGGCCATTACACGACGGTCCCGACTTCCTTCCGCGACTTCCGCACGAAGCAGGTCGAGTTTGCCAATGATCCGGTCAACGCGCCCAAGCCCTCGGACTGCGTCGTCACCGATGACGAGATCCGCGAGGGAATCGAGAACGGTCAGCTCAAGCTCCAGCAGGAGCGCGGCAGCGACCTGACACTGTTCTCGCCGATCGCGGGGCTGATGAGCCACCATCTCGGCAACGAGCGTACTAGCCTGGAATGGGCGTCGATCTCCAACGACCTCGTCCATCGCGTGACGGAAATGTACCCGGATAATTTCGTGCCGGTGTGCATGCTGCCGCAATCGCCCGGCGCCGCGCCTGCGAACAGCGTTCCGGAGTTGCGCCGCTGCGTCGAGGATCTGGGGTTTGTCGGGGTCAATGTGAACCCCGACCCGACCGGCGGCTACTGGACCGGCAAGCCCTTCACCGATCGCGAATGGTATCCGTTGTTCGAGGCGATGTGCGATCTCGACGTGCCCGGCATGGTTCACGTCGCCGCGTCGTGCAATCCCAACTTCCATGGCACCGGCGCGCATTACCTGAACGCCGACACCAGCGTGTTCATGCAGATCCTGCAGTCGGACCTGTTCAGGGACTTCCCGACGCTGCGGCTGATCATTCCGCATGGCGGTGGCGCGGTGCCCTATCACTGGGGCCGGTATCGCGGGATGAGCCTGGAGATTGCCAAGCGCCCGCTCGAGGGGTTGCTCGACAACATCTTCTTCGACACCTGCGTCTATCATCACCCCGGCGTCGAGCTGCTGACCAAGGTGGTCCCGGCGGACAATGTCCTGTTCGGATCAGAGATGATCGGCGCTGTGCGCGGACGCGATCCGAACACCGGCGAATATTTCGACGACACCAAGCGCTACGTCGATGCGTGCGACGCGCTGAGCGATGCCGATCGCTTCAAAATCTATGAGGGCAATGCCCGTCGCGTCTATCCGCGGCTCGATGCGAGGCTCAAGGCACGCGGCCTCTGAACCGCGCTGCATTTCTTCTCTCGACTGGCCCCTTCCGGAAGCGGGAGGGGCCTTTTCGTTTCAGCCCAATCGCCTCGCAAAACTTATGGCCCGGCGCGCAGCTTCAACTGTTCGCGCGGTCCGATCCGGGGGAAGCAGGACGGGTAGAAACGCCGGGCGAACCGGCATTGCCAGCAGGAGCAGGACGCTTGTCTTCGCCGATCGTCGATATCCATCCGCACGTCATTTCGGACGATGAGGGCGCCTATCCGCCCGCGCCCCTGTTCGGCAAGCGATCCGACTGGTCGCAGGAGCGGCCGAGCACGGTCGAAACGCTGATCGCGCAGATGGACGCGGCGGGCGTGGGCAAGGCCGCGGTGGTCCACAGCTCGACCACCTATGGCTTCGACAACAGCTATGTCGTCGATGCGTGCGGCCGGTACCCGGATCGCCTGCTCGCGGTCGGATCCGTCGACGTGCTCGCGCCCGATGCTGTCGCGACGATCCGTGGCTGGGTGGGCAAGGGGCTGGGCGGGCTGCGCGTCTTCACCGGCGGCAGCACCAAGGAGTTCGACGCGAGCGAGCTGGACGACCCGCGCGCCTATCCGGCGTGGGAGGCGCTGGGCGAGCTGGGCCTGACGATGTGCATCCAGACCGGCCCGGTCGGTCTGCCCGCGGTGACCGCACTGGCGCGCCGCTTCCCCGATGTGCCGATCATCCTCGACCATCTGGGCCGCCCGGACGTGACCGACGGCGCGCCCTATGCCGCGGCGGCAGGTCTGTTCGCGCTTGCCGACATTCCGTCGATTTACATGAAGCTCACCCCGCGGATAATGGGCGATTGCGTCAAGGGCGCTGCAACGCCCGAGACGCTGTTCCCCCGGCTGGTCGAGGCGTTCGGCGCCAAGCGGATGGCCTGGGGATCGAACTACCCGACTTCGCCCGGCACATTGTCGGAAATCCGCGCGACCGCGCAGGACCGGCTGGCGTGCCTGTCGGACTCCGATCGCGAGTGGATTTTCGGCAAGACCGCGCTGAAACTGTATCCGCAACTGGCGGAAGCGGCGAAGATCGCGCGTGCCGTCTAGGGAGAGGCTGTATGGGTAACGTCACGGCGGGGGCTGCTCCCCTCGACATCGCGGAAACGGCGTCCGCAAAGCCGCGCGCGCCGTGGGAAATCCTCGCGCTGCTCACCATTGGCGTGCTCATCGCCTATTTCGACCGCACCAGCATCTCCTCGGCGCTCGCGGACAAGGCGTTCATCCATTATTTCGCGATGTCGGACGCCGATCGCGGCTTCGTCGGCGCGGCCTTCTTCTGGTCCTATGCGCTGATGCAGATCCCGATGGGGTGGATCGTCGATCGCTATGGGGTCAAATATCCCTACGCCATCTGCTTTGCGCTCTGGTGCGTCGCCACCGCTGCGACCGGGCTGATGCACGTCGTCGCCGGGTTGTTCGTGATGCGGCTGATCGTTGGCCTGACCGAAGCGATCGTGACGCCCGCCAGCTATCGCTGGATCCGCCTCAACATGCCCGAGACGCATGCCGGCACCGCGGTCGGCATCTTCGCGATGGGTAACAAGATCGGCGTCGCGATCGGCGCGCCGATTGCCGCCTGGCTGATCGTGACGTTCGACTGGCGGCTGATGTTCGTCATCTCGGGTCTGGCGGGTCTCATCTGGCTGGTACCCTGGATGCTGGGGGTGAAGAGCGACTATCTGCGCAAGGGCGAGATCCTCGCCGCGCGGCGCAAGACCGGGCAGGTGACCTTCCGTAGCATCATCAAGGCGCCGGTGATCTGGGGCGCGATGATCGTCAATTTCTGCTACGGCTATTTCAGCTTCTACTGCATGACTTGGATGCCCGCCTATCTGGTCGAGGCGCAGGGCCTGTCGCTCAAGCAATCGGGCCTCTACACCTTCTTCAGCTTTGCCGGGATCGCGATCGTCGCGGTGGTCGCGGGCTGGGCGGCCGACCGGATCATCGCGCGCGGCTATGACGCGATCATCACGCGCAAAGTGTTCATCGTCGCGGGCTTCTTCGGGGCCAGCACCGTGCTGCTCGGCGCTTATGCGCACAGCCTGCAATGGGCGCTGTTCTGGAACGTGTTCTCGCTCTCGGCGCTCGGCCTCACCACCGCGAACAACCTTGCGCTGTGCAAGATCACGCTGATCCCGCCGCCCGCAGTCGGGCTTTCTGTGGGCGTGCAGCAGGTCGCGGGCACGCTGTCGGGCGGAGTCGCGGCGGGGCTGTCGGGCTGGCTGCTCCACACCACCGGAAGCTACGACGCGCCGATGATGGTAATCGTCGCCTTCCTGATGCTGGGCGCGGCCGCCTGCATCATCCTGCTGCGGCCCAAATGGTCGCCGCAAGTCACTCAAGTTGCCGATTAAGGACTGAACTATGGCACAGATCGTTTTCGGCATGGCGGTGCCGCACAGCGGAATGCTGGGGCAAAAGCCCGAGGATTGGCTGAGCAATGGTGAACGCGACAGGAAAAATCCGGAGCTGTGGTTCCAGGGCCGCACCTGGACCTATCCCGAGCTGGAGGCCGAGCGCGGCGCGGCGTTCGAGCCGTATCTGACGATGGAGGAGCGCACCGCGCGCGCCGCCCGCTGCCGCACGGCGCTGGACGAGATGGCCGCGGCGTACAAGCGCGCCAAGGTCGACGTCGCGATCGTTCTGGGCAAGGACCAGAAGGAAATCTGGCCCGACCAGTCGCCCGCGATCACCATCTATACCGGTGAGGACGTCCATAACGGCCCGCCCCAGCGCCCGGTCTATGCGCCCGACCACCATGTCGTGCACAAGGCGCATCCCGATCTGGCGACCTACCTCATCAAGACCTTCCAGAAGCAGGGCTTCGATCTCAACGATCTTCAGGCCTGGCCGGAGAATGTCTGGATGGCGGAGCGTCAGGGCTACAAGCCCGACTATCCGGTCGTCCCGCACGCCTACAGCTTCGTCTATCACCAGATCATGGGCGACGATGTGCCGCCGCATGTACCGGTGTTGTTCAACCTCTTCTACCCGCCGACCCAGCCGTCGATGGACCGCTGCATCGAGTTCGGCCGCGTGCTGCGCGAGGCGATCGAGGCATGGCCCGAGGATATCCGCGTCGCGGTGATCGCGAGCGGTGGTTTGTCGCACTTCGTCAATGACGAGGAATTCGACCGCGACGTGATGGGGAAGCTCGCGGCCTATGACTATGCCGGCCTCGCCGCGATTCCAGACGGTTACTACCAGTCGGGCACGTCGGAGGTGAAGATCTACAGCATCGTGATGATGGCGCTGCAGCAGACCGGGGCAGAGATGACGCTGGTCGACTACGTGCCATGCTGGCGGACCCCTGCGGGCACGGGCGAGGGAATGGGTTTCATGTATTGGGATGCGAAGCAGTAATGACCGACCAGCGCCTCAACGGCATCATCCGCGCATGGGAAGCGGGCAAGCCCGCCTTCACCTGCTTTTCCAAGCTCGACAAGCTGACCGCGCAGGAACTGAGCGACGCGCCCTATGACGGCGTGGTATTCGAGATGGAGCATAACCCCTATGACGTCGCCGCGCTGGGCGATGCGCTCCAGTACATGCTCAGCCGTAAGAAGATCGCCGAGAGCGGATCGGTCGCGCCGTCGGTGACGCCGCTCGCGCGCATCCCGGCGAACGGCGTCGAGATGAACCAGTTTCAGGCGAAGCAGGTGCTCGACCGCGGCGTCTATGGCGTCATCACGCCGCACGTCTCGACCGTCGAGCAGGCCTACAACGCCGTCGCCTCGTGCCGTTACGCCAAGCCGACCGGCGCGGCGCTCTACGAGCCCAAGGGCGTGCGCGGCGACGGGCCGGCAGCGGCGGCGCGTTACTGGGGGATCACCCAGGCGGAATATTACGCCAAGGCCGATGTCTGGCCGCTCGCGCCGCAGGGTGAGCTGCTGGTCGGGCTGATGATCGAAAGCCCCGAGGCGATCGAGAATCTTGACGACATCCTCACCAACGTTCCCGGTATCGGCTTCTGCCTGATCGGTGAGGGCGATCTCTCGCAAGCACTCGGCCATCCGCGCCAATATGAGCATCCCGAGGTGCTGGATGCGATGCGCCGAATCGTCGAGACCTGCCACAAGCACAAGGTCGTCGTCGGCAACCCGCATGTCGGTGCCAAGAATGTCGAGCGGCTGCTGAACGAAGGCTACAAGTTCCTGATGTCGGCGCCGACGCGCAGCTATGGCGTGGTCGGGCAGGGCAGGGAACTGGCGGGGTATTGACCTAAATCCTCCCCTGCAACGCAGGGGAGGGGGACCAGCCGAAGGCTGGTGGAGGGGCGGCCGCGCAGACGGCCGGCAACAGCTCGGCAAAATTCCGCCCTCTGCGGGGCGGCCCCTCCGTCATCGCTTCGCGATGCCACCTCCCCCAAGGGGGAGGATTTGCAAAATCCACGAACTTATCGCCCCTCCGCCCATTCCGATTAGAGCGCGGCGGCGCAACGTGGTGTCACTCCCTGCATAACCACAGGAGAGTGAAGTGAACGGCGCCCAAGCCCTAGTGAACACGTTGGCCGATAAGGGCGTCGAGATCTGCTTCGCCAATCCCGGCACGTCGGAAATGCACTTCCTCGCCGCGCTCGAAAACCCGCGGATGAAGAGCGTGCTGTGCCTGTTCGAGGGCGTCTGCACCGGCGCCGCCGACGGCTGGTACCGGATGAAGGACAAGCCGGCCTCGACGCTGCTGCACCTTGGTCCCGGCCTCGCCAACGGCCTTGCCAACATCCACAATGCCAAGCGCGCCAGCGTTGGCATGGTCAACATCGTCGGTGAACATTCGGCGAGCCACCTCAAATATGATCCGCCCCTCAGCTCGGACATTGAGGGGCTGGCGCGCCCGCTCAGCCATTGGGTGCGGCGCGCGGAATCGGCGCAGTCGATCGCCTGGGACGCCGCCACCGCGGTCGCCAAGGCGAGCGAGCATCCCGGTCAGATCGCGACCTTGATCCTGCCCGGCGACACCGCGTGGAAGGACGCGGGCGAGCGCGTCGTCCCGGCCGCTCCCGCGCCGCAACGCAAGGCGCCCGACGCCGCGCGGATCGACGCGATCGCACAGGTGCTGAAGTCCGGCGAACCCGCGCTGATCATCCTCGCCAACAAGGCGACGCGCGGCCGTGCGCTCGATCTGGCGGGGCGGGTCGCGGCGGGAACGGGATGCCGCCTTGGCAGCCAGTTCTTCACCGCGCGGATCG
>DATIGZ010000595.1:0-8419 GCA_035481255.1 Sphingomonas sp.
GACGGAACGAAGCCATCAGGCGCCGGGGGTCCAGGCTTCGTAGTCGCCGGTCGCGCCAATCCGCTTGCCGCCTGCCTCCAGCGCGCCCGCAGGACGATAGGCCTGCGCGGTGCCGGTCAGATTGGGGAGTGCCGGCTTCTCCCACTGGCGAACCGGGGGCAGCGCGCGATCGGGCACATCGTCGATCTGATGATGCAGCCAGCTGAACCATTCGGGTGGCACGCGGCTCGAATCGTTCGAACCCCTATAGATCACCCAGCGCCGCGGCATGCCGTGCATGTTCGCGCCGCCCTGGTAATAGACATTGCCCAGCGCGTCCTCGCCGACCTTGTCCTTGCCGCGCAGACCCATCCAGGTGCCGAAGGTGGAGCCGTTCCACCAGGTGAAGATATTCGCCAGGATTCCCATGCCCCGCGCTTTACGCGGCAACGGCGGCGGCGGCAACGGGGTTGGAGCATGACGGGCGCTCTGCCCGTAGCTGACACCGGCGATGTATGGCATCGGGAGGATGATCACCGGGGGATGACGATGAAAACTCAACAGACTGAGCGCCACGCTTCCCGTATCGCGACAATCGCTTCAGCCGCAGCGGGTGCCGCGCTGTACGTTTCACTCTCGCTTTGCTGGCAACGTTCCGCTCTGGATTGGATGCGGGTGATCTTGGCGCCGCACTGCCCTTCGATCGAACAACATCCGATGCCCGTGGCGGTCACGGCCCTCATTGTCACGCTGCTGCTTGTCATCCCGGTGGTGATCCTGCGGTGGATGCTGGGGCGCTTGCGCGTGACAAATCCTATGACCATTCTGGCGATTGTCCTCGCACTCGGGTTCACGCTGGGCTTCGCGTTCGAAACGGGATCCCAGATAACAGGCGCATGGGGGAACCTCACTGCGTCCGATTCACAGGGCTTCATTGTCGATGGCGGGCGGCTTACCGCGCACGGATGGGAAACGATCGCCCGGCGTGCCGCCATCGCCTCCCTGTATTCGGGGCTCATGGCAGCGGCGTTCTGGGTCACAAAGTCGGCGTTCGGGCGGGAAACGAAACCCTAGGCGGGCCCGAACTTACCGCCAGCTCACCTTGTCCCCCGGCGAGATGCCCAGTTCGGCCGCCTTGCCGCCAAGGATCTCCAGCACCGCCGCGACCGGCTCGCCCGATGGCACCTGCGCCTCCGACAACGGGACCGTATTCTCCGCGATACGCGCGATCGTGCCGTCGACGCGGATGAAGATGATGTCGAGCGAGGTCGGCGTGTTCTTCATCCAGAAGCTCGCCTCGCGCGGCGCGCCGCCGCCCGCCGGATAGGGCGCGAACAGCATCCCGCCATCGGCGGGAATATCGGTGCGGTACATCAGGCCGCGCTGCTGCTCGTCCGCGGTACGCGCGACATCCACCTTGAAGACGTGCGTCGCACCGCTGCTCTCAATGGTGACGACCGCCTTCGCAGCCGCCTGCGCCACGGCGGCATCGCCCGCCTCGCCGCCCTTGCATCCCGGAATCAGCGCCAGCGCAGTGAGCGCCAGCAAAAGCGAAGCTTTAATCCGCCGCTTCGACGACCACCGCGAGCGGCCCCTTGTCGCCATCGACGATACGGGCACGAAGCGGCTGTTCGGGTTCAACGTCATAAATCTCCGCCCGGCGCAGGGTTTCCATGTGCACGAATATATCGGCCGAATCGCCGTCGCGCACCAGAAAGCCATATCCTTTGAGCCGGTTGAACCATTTGACCGTCACCGGCTCGAACGGGCCGGCGGAGTCGATCAGCTGCAACCGGTCGGCCCGGTCACCGACGCCGTTGCGCGGCTTGGGCGGCTCGACCGCGTCGGTCAGGTCGATCGACAGGATCTCGAGCGCCTGTAATCCGCGCTCGCGACGCAGCACGGTGCATTCGACTCGCGCGCCTTCGGGAAGGCTGCGGCGACCATGCGGCTGAAGCACCGAAAAATGAATCAGGATATCGCCCGCCGCCGCATCATCGGCGACGAGGAATCCGAAACCACGAGTGACGTCGAACCATTTGACCGTGCCCGAATACTGCTCCCCCGAACAATGTTCGTCGTCCGGCCCGGAACCGGCAACCGGCAACACCGCGCCTGCCGGCACGGGCACAAATTCGCTCGACGCTCGTTGCGGGTCGATACGCATCCAGACACTTCCCCCTGACCGGCAACATTAACACAGCATTTCCGGCGGATGCGAATCCTTTGTTACTAATCCGCGTCAAGCAACGGCTCGACGCTTTCGCCGGGTTCCATACGCGCGATTTTCCATGCGAGTTCGGGCGAATGGCCTGCCCGAACCATCGCTGCGACCTGCTTGCCGACCTTGTCGCGGTCTGCCCGCGCCTCGGCAAAGGGACCGATCCGTCGTTTGCGGGCAAAGGCGATCGCGGTTTCGTTGGCGCGTTCGGCGATTTGCGGCGCGATCTCCGTCGCGTCCCGTTCTTGAACACCGGCGTGGCGCAACGCGTCGCTCACCCGCCGAGCGCCGAGTCCCCGCCGCGCCATCGCCGAAGCCTTTGATTCGGCGTAGAGCCGGTCGTTGACGTACCCCAATTCGGCGAAGCGTTCCGCAATCGCGACGGGGTCCGCTGACTCGCCCTCCCACCCCCGTTCACGGACCTTGCGCCTGAGGTAATCGGCCAGTTTTCCGCGGGTGGTGGCGAACCGCTCGACATAGCGCAGCGCCAGCCGTTCCAGCGCTGCGCGGTCGAGAGGGGGCGGAGGACGACGATCAGGGCGCATGCGCCTTGTTTGTGCCACAGTACCAACGGAATTTGAACGACAGTGCGTAGCAGAGCCGCCCGCATTTCTGATGTGGGGCCAATGCCATCGATACGATGGGCGGCCGCTACGGTCAGGGGCACGGATTAGGATATGGCTTTGGACGTTAAGAACATGGTCGACGGGAACGGCGCGGTGCTGCTGCCGACCCCGACCGAAGATGCGCTTCCCCGCCGCCTCGCGGACTTCGCGACGCTCGGCGATGCGCTGGATTATGCCGCTCAGGGCTTGCGCGGGCTGAACTTCCACGACGCGCGCGGCACGCTCACGCGCGCCTATCCGTTCCATGAGATGCGCGACGACGCGTTGACTCAGGCGCGCCGGCTGATCGCCGCGGGTGTGAAGCCCGAGGACCGGATCGCGCTGATCGCCGAGACGGGCGCCGATTTCGCCTCACTGTTCTTCGGCGTCATCTATGCCGGCGCGTGGCCAGTGCCGCTTCCGCTGCCCACCAGCTTCGGCGGCAGCCAGCATTATATCGACCAGCTCTCGGTCCAACTCGACAGCTGCGACCCCAAGATGCTGTTCTATCCGGCCGAGCTCGCCGCGATGGCCGGTGAGGCCGCGCGCCTCAAGGGCGTCGAGGGCATCGACTGGGAAAGCTTCGCGACCCGCGCCGCTCCCAAGGCGGAGCTGCCGCAGGCCAAGACCGACGACATCGCCTATCTGCAGTATAGCAGCGGCTCGACGCGCTTCCCGCATGGCGTCGCGATCACCCACCACGCGCTGCTCAATAATCTGTCGGCGCACAGCCATGGCATGAAGCTGCAGGACAGCGACCGTTGCGTCTCATGGCTTCCCTGGTATCACGACATGGGTCTGGTCGGCTGCTTCCTGTCAGTCGTCGCCAATCAGGTTTCGACCGACTATCTCAAGACCGAGGATTTCGCCCGCCGTCCGCTGGCGTGGCTCGATCTCGTCACCCGCAATCAGGGCACGACTCTCTCCTACTCGCCGACCTTCGGCTACGACATCTGCGCGCGCCGCATGTCGAGCCAGACCAAGGCGTCGGAGCGGTTCGACCTGTCGCGCTGGCGCGTCGCGGGCAATGGCGCGGACATGATCCGTCCCGATGTGATGCAAGCGTTCGTCGACGCCTTCGCCGATGCCGGTTTCAAGGCCTCGGCCTTCCTGCCCAGCTACGGCCTTGCCGAAGCGACGCTGGCGGTGTCGATCATGCCCCCGGGAGAAGGCATCGTGGTCGAGCTGGTCGAGGAAACCCAGCTTTCAGGCGGCAACCATGGCGAGACCGGTTCGTCGCGACGCCCCCAGCGTTTCCGCGCCATCGTCAATTGCGGCAAGGCCGCGAAGGACATGGAGATCGAGATTCGCGAGGAAGACGGCACTCCACTGCCCGAGCGGGCGATCGGCAAGGTATGGTGTCGCGGCCCCAGCCTGATGGTCGGCTATTTCCGCGATCCAGAATCGACCGCCGCCTGTCTGCAAGACGGCTGGCTCGATACCGGCGACATGGGTTATCTCTCGGACGGCTATATCTACATCGTCGGCCGGGCGAAGGACATGATCATCGTCAACGGCCGCAACCACTGGCCGCAGGACATCGAATGGGCGGTGGAGCAGTTGCCCGCGTTCAAGCAGGGCGACGTCGCGGCCTTCGCGATCACCACGCCGGGCGGTGAAGAGACCCCAGCCGTACTCGTCCAGTGCCGCACCAGCGACGAGGCGGAGCGCCTCAAGCTGCGCGAGGAGATTCGCGAGCGCGTGCGCACCGTCACCGGCATGAACTGCGTAATCGAGCTAGTGCCGCCGCGCACGTTGCCGCGCACCAGCTCGGGCAAGCTCTCGCGCGCAAAGGCCCGCAACCTCTATCTCAACGGCGAGATCAAGCCTTACAGCATCGCCGCCTGAGTCTCTGTCATGAGGTCGGCATCGGCCGCGGTCATTCCAACACGCTCCGGAACGGCGGAAAAATTTCGCCGTTCCGCCCCGCACCTAACCTCTCGCTAACCTGATCCGGTTTATTCGCGAGGGCGTGACAAGCCAGACGACCTCTCAATTCGCGAGACCGCGCATCGATGTGCGCGCGCTGCTCGGCCTGTACGACCCTGCGGATACCACCGACTGGGGTCCGATTCGCGCCGCCCAGATGAACGCCGGAAGCCAGCTTGCGCTGTTCATGCTGGCAGTGAACGTCGTCGGCGCCGCGCTGGTGACACTCAACTTCGCGCCGAGCTTTCCGCTGTGGAAGCTGGCGAGCTGGAGTGCGCTGGTCGCAGCGGTCGGCGTTGCGGTGGCCTTCCGCCGTCTCGCTGTGCGTCATCGCACCGAACGCACCGCCACGCTCAAGGATGTCCGCGAGACCGCGCTCGACGGCATCTCGCTCGGCGCAGTGTGGTCGATCGCCCCCTTATTCTTCGGACCATCCGCCAATTCCGAGCAAGCGGCCGCGCTATGGATCATAGTGTCGATCCTGATGGCCGCCTCCGCGGTCGCGATGGCGGCACTGCCGCTGGCGACCATCGCCTTCCTCACCGTTCTCGGCGGTTCGGCCGCCGTCTCGCTCGCGCTCACCACCTCGCCCACGCTGGGCGCGGCGTCGCTGCTGTTCACCGCGCTGCTGGTTATCGCCTGCTTCGCGCGCGGCAAGGCGCTGGTGGTGATTCGCGCCAACGAGATCGCGCTCGCCGAACGCGACGAGACCGTCAGCCTGCTGCTGCGTGAGTTCGAGGACAAGTCCGCCGACTGGCTGTGGGAGACCGATGCGCAGCGCCGCGTGGTGCGCGCCAACCCGCGTTTCGCCGTATCGTTGGGCGTCGATCCCAAGGCGATCAACGGCATGCCCTTCCTTCAGGTGCTCGCCGGCACCGCGTGGGAAAGTGGCGATTTCTCGCAGGGGCTGCGGGAGATGGCCGAACGGATCAAGCTGCGCGAGCCGTTCCGTGACCTGCTGCTCCCCGTCTATGTCGACGGCGTCGAGCGCTGGTGGGAGATGACCGGATCGCCCCGCTTCAACGAGGAAGGCGGCTATGTCGGTTTCCGCGGCGTCGGCTCCGACGTCACCGAAGCACGAAAATCGGCCGATCAGATCAGCCGCATGGCGCGCTACGACCCGCTCACCGCCCTTCCCAACCGGCTGCTGATCAACGAAGCGCTGAGCATCGCGATGGCCGAGGCCGAGAAATGGGGGTCGCGCTGCGCCTTCATGATGATCGACCTCGATCGGTTCAAGGCGGTCAACGACACGCTAGGCCATCCGGTGGGCGACCGGCTGCTGACGCGCGTGTCAGAGCGGCTGAAGCAGCTGATGACCCCCAACGACGTGATCGGGCGGTTGGGTGGTGACGAGTTTGCGGTGGTTGTTCGCGACGCTACCGACAGCGCCGCGGTCGAGCGCCTCGCGAAGACGATCATCAGCGTATTGTCACAACCCTATGAGGTCGATCAGCACACGCTGTTCATCGGCGCCAGCGTCGGCCTCGCGGTCGGCCCGCGTGACGGACGCACCGCGGAGATGCTGATCCGCGCATCCGATCTTGCGCTCTACCGTTCCAAGGACGCCGGCGGCGGCGTGTTCCACGCGTTCGAACCCGAACTGCACGTTCAGGCCGAGGAACGCCGCGTGCTCGAAATGGCGCTGCGTGCCGCGCTTGAGAATGATGAATTCCACCTGCTCTACCAGCCAGTGGTGCAGGCCGGCAGCGGCGAGCTGACCGGGTTCGAGGCACTGCTGCGCTGGACGCATCCCGAGCTCGGCAACATCTCTCCCGCCAAGTTCGTGCCGCTGGCCGAGGAAGCGCGGCTGATCGCGCCGATCGGCGAATGGGTACTGCGCACGGCCTGTATGGAAGCGGCGACGTGGGACGATCCGATCCGTGTCGCGGTGAACGTCAGCCCCGACCAGCTCCACAGCCCGGCCTTCGCTTCCTTCGTCGCGGCGGCGCTGCGCGACAGTGGCCTGCGCCCCGACCGGCTGGAGCTGGAGGTCACCGAGAGCGTGTTCATGAGAGAGGGCACCGCTGCGGTACGCACGCTGGAGGCGATCCTCGACATGGGGGTGCGTCTCAGTCTCGACGATTTCGGCACGGGCTATTCGTCGCTCGGCTATCTCAGCCGCACGCGCTTCTCGTCGATCAAGGTCGATCGCAGCTTCGTTCAGGGCGCTTCCAAGGGCAGCAAGGAGGCGATCGCGATCATCCGCGCCGTCGTCGCGCTCGCCGACAGTCTGGGCATGGCGACCACCGCGGAGGGTGTGGAGACCGAGGACGAGCACCGGCTGGTTCAGGCTTTGGGCTGCACCAAGGTGCAGGGCTATTATTTCGGCCGCCCGCTGCCGGTCATCGAAGCCCGCGGGCTCGCCATCCGCACGAGCAACACCGGCACCAGCGTCGCCGCCTGATCGCGTCAGCGAGGCCAACGCCCGCGCCTGCTGATACCGCGCCGGGTGAGGTCCTCCGGAACGCGGCTGCCGCATACCGGACCTGCCGTCACCCCGGTCTCATGCCGGCGCGACGATTGAAGGAGCAGTCCGGCCCCTGCGATATCGATGTTTCCGATCAAACATCCGCGCCCTACGCGGCGGAGCGCGCCCCTGCGGGCAGCGCCGCATTCCGGCCCGGCTCGGGCGTGATCAGCCGTGCCCATTCCTCCACCCAGCCGGCGGGATCGGTGCACGGCGCCGCGCGGCGAGCGAGTACGCTGCGCCTGTACTGACCGATCGGCCCGGGCCTTCCCACCAGAAACCCCTGAATCTTGTCGCAGCCCTCGGCGAGCAGAAGCTGCATCTGCGCCTCCGTCTCCACCCCTTCAGCGATGATCGACATGCCAAGGCCCTTGCCCAGCCCGATCACCGCCCGGACGATCGCGAGCGATTCCCGACTGGTGGTAAGATGTTCGATGAACGAGCGATCGATCTTCACCTCATCGAACGGAAAGGCGCGGAAATAGGCGAGCGAGGAATAGCCGGTACCGAAATCGTCCATCGCCACGCCGACGCCAAGCGCTTTCACCCGCCGCAGCGCGGCCAGCGTCCCGTCGGGATCGCCGACCAGCAGCCCTTCGGTCACCTCGAGGTCGAGCCGGCGCGGGTCCAGCTTTGCATCGGACAATGCCGATGCGATGATGTCGGTAATATCGGTCTGCGCAATCTGCGCCGGTGACAGGTTGACCGAAACCTTGAGCGGCTGCCGCCAGCGCCCCGCCTCGCGGCAGGCGCTGCGCAGCACCCATTCGCCGATCGGCACGATCATCCCGCCATCCTCGGCAAGCGGGATGAACTCGCCCGGCGGAATCTCGCCATGCTCCGGATGGCTCCAGCGCAGCAGCGCCTCAAACCCGATGATCGCCCCCGTCACCAGACAGGCGAAGGGCTGGTAGACAAGGCTGAGCTCACCGCGCTGAAGCGCGAACTGCAGGTCATGTTGCAACTCCAGCCGCCGCACCAGCTGTGCGTCCATATTGGCATCGAAGAAGCGCATCGTGCCGCGCCCGTGCGCCTTTGCGCGATAGAGGGCGAGGTCGGCCTTGGTATGCAGTTCCTCCGCGGTCGCGGCATGATCGGGATGGATTGCGATGCCGATGCTCGCGCCGGTACGGATCGATCGGCCCGCGACCTGCATCGGCACCGCCAGCGAATCGAGGATTCGCCGTGCGAGCGATGCCGCGCGATGCGGCTGGG